>JAUVHR010000062.1 GCA_030593165.1 Candidatus Thorarchaeota archaeon | reverse complement strand
AGCAATCTCCTCCTCCAGCGTGGCTTGTTTGAAATGGTGGGATGGGAATTCCAGGGGGCATTATAGCTGCTGGAGTTGGAAAATTAGTGGAGAGCGTATTGCCTGCAATATAAGCATAACCCGAATCATCAACTGTGATGGCAAGTCCCTCATCACTTGCTGACCCTCCAATGTATGTTGAATAAACCAAACCGCTTCCATCCGCATTGAGCTTGAATACAAAACAATCTGTATTGCCATTCGCAGTGTTGTCCCATGGACTCCCTGCCGTTGGGAAGTTACCTAGAGTTTCCCCGGTTACGTAAACACATCCACTGCTATCAACAACCATGTCATATACTCTGTCACTCATTGAACCCCCTACATATGTGGAATATATGAGTGGGTCAATTACAAGGGGCTTGGATTTATCATAACTAAGGACATTGATACCATACGTGTTGCTGTTTATCCTCACGAAATTTGTTTCAATCTCATGGGAATCCTGTGAAGCGATTAATCCGTCGTCAAAAAAGACCTCGCCATTTTTCTCAATAGTAATAGATGCGTCATCAATTGTTAAGGAATCCCAATTGTCACATGATATCTTAATGCTTTCAGGATTGAAACCAGGTTTCACGTGAAACTCGTATTTTGCACCTTGCGTTGTGGCTCGATACACAAGATCGATACCAGACCAGATATTTTCGAAGGCGACTCGCATAAATCCTCTGACATTTGTGAAAGTCCCGCGGTCGCTCAAGAAGTAATGTGAGCGATGTTCTACTTCATCTATTCCTTTCGGAGTTACAATCGATGCCCCTTCAAACCGAAAGACAACTGGGTCGGTTGCATCACCAATCCAAATCAGCACTTTGCTCTTACCAAAAGCAATCCTACCACCAGGGATTTCTCCATAATAGAGAACATCTTCATACTTGAACTGGCCTAGGTTCTCATAGAACTGACACCGTAGAGCAAGTTCTGCTCTTTCTAGTATAGCCTGTTCATCAATTTTCTCAGTGTCGAATTCTTCTTGGAGTATTTCCAATCTTGAGTCATCAGTTAACTGTGAACTTCTTTGGTTTTGACTTATGCTAGCCGGTGGTATGAAAACTCCGGTTCCTAAGATTACAACTAGTGCTGTGACAAGAAGAATGTTGAGATGTGTTATTCTCACCACCTCACCTCCCTGACTCTGTAATATTGGGCTGCAATCGAAGGAATCACTATCTCCTGACGAAGTCTTTTGAATCTGTATTTAACCCAATTAGATTAAGCGGTTGTATTATCTCGACTTTAAGCTTTCGGTACTTTTGCGTAACGCAACACTGGGTGTTGAAACTCTGAAGATGATTGGTCATTACTAATCTTTCAGTTCTTCTGCAATCTCCTCAATTGCCAAGAATATTACGAAGGTTCGGTGATTAGAATAGGACCGGTTTCAGTTCCGACTAAGGATAATTCTCGCGAATCTTAGTCCCGGTTCAACAACAATATTCCTGAGTATTCGCTTCAATGTTTCGTTTCGACGTGCGGCCCTTGCGATTGGAGGTGAAACCTCATAGTAAGTGAACACAGCCGCTCGTCCAAGTGGGTTTGAAATTAGCCACGAATCTCTGAAGAATCTCAGAAGGTCAATCTTCGGATCCAGAGGCGTCCCGATAACAGCTGTAGCAATGAAGCACTCAGATTCATGCTCCTTGCAGTAGATCTCATCTTCTACTATCTTCTTTCTATGCTTCGCACAAAGATAGACAGGCTTACCACATGTAACACATCCTCCGACGGCGTCTATTCCATCACCGAGCCGATGACCACATCTATCGCACACAATCGTTCGGACTGCGTCACTCAAAGCCCCACCACAGTGTGCACATTCGGTTTCATCTTCACCGTAGACTCTTCCACAAAACCTGCATTCAACTTTCTCTGGCAATCATCAACCCTCGACTTGTTCACCACTATACACAAGATTGCTGACTTGATGATAAAAGATTTCCCTGTGGGAGTTTTCAATGGAAGCAAGCATGAAACATTATTAGGTACAAATGCAGAACCAAGCATAGGAGCGGAGTTGGTTTCTGCTAGATAGTCACCAGCCGTCGTCAATCTGAAGGGGAATACCGTGCAACTAGATGGTACAGAAAAGGCACAGCGTGCAGCTGACTTGTTGTACTCCTTTGCAGCTATTGTCGTCTTCACACTCATCCTTCCATCTGCGATCCTTGTTGCCACTTTCTTCATACTGGCTCCTGTTATTCCCAACGAGTTTGTACGGATTCTTCTGTCAACATCGGTGGGCGTATTCGTTGGTGCTTCGCTTCTTCTTTTGACAGGACGGCGAGGCCTAGGATCAGCTCTTCACTTCGCGAGCATCACACTCGCTACGATTTCTCTAAGCATAGGCTGGGGCACCCTGCATGCTGCGATTGTTTGTTTTCACGGAGCACTTGTCGGCTACTACTTGATCTTCTTCAGTCTGAAGAGAAAGGATGCTCTTTCCATCCGAAGGTGGATTCTGCTTCGAAATCTGTTGTCAATCTTGATTGTTGGATCCGGACCTACGGCAGTTCGAGCTACTCTCGTGTTCTATGGTATCCTCGAGAGTATGGCAAACGCTGCCTTCCTTGTCATCATGCTTCTCTACATCATGGCCTTCCACGTCGTCTATCGAAACGTCAAATTCGGAATTGTTGAGGTGATTCTGGCATCCATATCAGGCGGCTTTGTTGCGGACTACATTCTGGTATCTGCCATTGGGGGTGCTGATTTCCCACTGGCCGCATCATCATTTATGATAGGTTCTGGTCTTGGGATGCTTGCTGCTGCTCAAATCATTAGGAAGGCCCAATTCTACATCTACTCCAGGCCTGTCAAGAAGGAAGAGAAAGTAGCTGAACGTGACCGAATACTAAGCATTATGGGTATTGATCTCGAGAGCAAGCCCGAAGGTGAGCCTGAACCCGAAGAACAAGAAGTAGAGATGCCTCTGATTCCCGTTCTCATCAATCCCGAGGATGGCCAAGCACTCTCTGGGGTATCCATGATTCTACTTGCTGCAGGAATCCCAATCGTCTTTTTGTGGTTGGCAAGGTTGACTGAATGGGGATTGCTCCCTGAGTTTATTCCTCTTATGGTCCCGATTGCGCTATTGTTGGCGTCCTTAGTTGCCGCTCCTGCACCAGTCTTCTTACGCCTGTCAAGACGGATTACTCGTGACCGGGAGTCATTACTGGTGAGAGCAGTAGGTTTGGTCATCGTTGTTACAGGATGCTCAATAGTCTTCACATGGACTCAATACTTCGCTTGGCAGCTCGTTCATTCATCTCTCTATGCGTCCTTACTGTTTCTCGCTGGAATCACTGGTCTGTTCAGAAGAATTCGCAGGCTGTGGCGGACCCTTTGGTTAGGAATTGTGAGGGTCTTTAGAGCAATCAAGCGCTGGATTCTCGCGCACATTCTGCTGGCTGGAATCATTGCGGACTCGATGCTTACAGCAGCGATTGTCTCTCTAATCCTTCCGTCATTCCTTGCATTGCCTGCCTCCTTTGTTTCATTACCTGCAGCAACAGCGATCTCTTTCAGTTTCATTGCACTTGTAGGTCTGACATCTCTGAAACGGCATCCTCATCGTTTCCAGTTCGCGTCAATCGCATATGTTGTACTACTCTTCTCACTGGTGCTCCTCACTTTCTGGCAGCAGTACTTAGTGTTAGCCGCTGACTTGGTTTCTTCGTTGGCCATATCCTCAATATGGTTGTTAGGCAGCGTAGCGCTTCTGCAGGTCAAGCACTCGAACCGTCGAATTGCCATGCTCTACATTCCCGGAGTGGCAGGAGCATTATTCCTTGTCTTTACAGGGCCTGAGTTTCTGCTGTTAGGTTTCATTCCTGTTCTCACATTGATGGTGGGTCTGTTGCTCCTAGCTCCACTTGTCTACGAATGGTACATCCGCGTTGGGCTGTTGGTATTGGGGGCCCTCAAGTATGTAGGCGGGGTTCTTTCAAGTGCGATTAGATCGTTTGGTGGATTCCTGAAACGTTTCATCTTCATTTCATGGGCTGTTCTGCTCATAGTTGCACTTGCGGTCTTGGGATTCTACGTTGTCTTACCGATTGTCGAATCCGACCCTGTTCGCGCCCTATCTGTTCTTGCTGTTCTATTCTTTGCAGGATACTTCCCAATGCTTTCCTGGGAGGGCCGCACACCAGATAGGATGCTAACGGGATGCATCATTGCCATGGCTTTGGCTCTGGGCATTGCTGTCTTCGTCTTCTTACCACTGCTGCAGTTGCCATCAAGAATCATTCTTGGGTATGCATCCGCCAGTCTAGTCCTGACAGTTTTCAAGAATAACTTCAGTGAATCGGCGAGACCAAAGATTATCCTGAGCAGTTATTGCTCATTTCTTGCATTGGGTGCCTTGGAAGTTTTCTATCATCTGAGTGGCATTGCGGAGATTCAGATTGCTGTACTTGGCGCGGTCATGCTATTTGGAGTTGGCATGCTTCCGCTGAAACGCATAGGAATCCAATCCAGCTGGGCGGACGTGGCCTACGGAATTCTGGCCATTCCATCTGGTTCTCTCTTAACCTATTTCCTAACTGGCGACTTCCTCTTCACTGGCTTGGCTCTACTGCTATTGCCTGTGCCGATTGCTTATCGCAAGTACATACGTGGAGCACGAGTTATTGGTCGTGCTACAATTACAGGGATTCGGTTTGTCTTCGTCTTCGCGGCCATCAACCTAGTGATCGTCTTTGCACTCCTAGCTATCGTGGTTTCAGGCCTTGTAATGCAATACCTTGCTCCCTTCTTCAGTCAGTATCCAATTCCCGAGATTCCGCTCTCTCTAACATACGCCACAATCGCACTTCTCTTCTGGCTGCCCGCTCTGTTCATCCGGAGAGGCGAACACTCCAAATTATTCCTGCTCATAGTGCCAATTCTTGCTGTAGTCATAAGTGTGAACTTGGCCGTGCTTCTGAGCCTTCCAGATCTTATTCAGACTGGTGCAGTAGCTATTACTCTGGTTCTCTTGATTATCACATTGACTCGACGGCTGTACCCTGAAAGAATCCGCGACTACCTCATTCCTCTTACTCTCTCCTCTATGCTCTTCCTTGGTTCATGGTCCTTGTTCCTGTATCTTCTCCCGACTATGGGGATGCAGATGGCGGCCCTGATTTCGCTTCTGGCGGGTGGACTCAGTACACTTCTCCTGAAAGCAACCTCCGCTCCCGAGAAAATTGTAAACACCCTCTACCTGCTACTGACACTTCCCGCAGGCATCGCAATTGTGTACATACTTGGGTTTGGCCACCTTGGAGTAGCGTTCTCCATTCTCTTTATCCCTGTCCCTGTTGCTTACAGACTCTACATTAGATTCTTGGCAGCTTTAGCCTCAGCGCTCTTACTCAGCATACGAGTGGTAATGGCTTACGTTGCGATATACTTCATAATAGCAATGGGCGCTGCTTCCATTATCCTCTCTGGAGCACTGATCTATCTTCTACTCCCAGTTTTTGCCACTTGGACCGTGCCTATCCTTCCTGCGATTCTGTCCTTCCTAGTACTGCTCATACTCCTTTGGCTTCCTGCGTTGTTCATGCAGAGGTCTGACAATCAGAGTTTCGTTTCAGTAGTCCTCATCCTGTTTGCTGCTGTCACAAGCTTTGATGTGGTTGTTCTCATTCAGATTGCTGATCCAGTGCTGGCAATACTGACAGCGGCTATTCTCTTTGGAATCCTCTTGCTCTTCAGTTCCTCCTACATTACTATATTCAGAGCCATCCGACCGTCATTTGCAATCACTTTCGGAAGTGCCGTCCTGCTGGGAGCATACTATATGCCAGTCGACTTTGTGATGAAAGGCATCATTATCGTACTCGGCTATTCCTGTATCTCCCTGATGTTCCTTAGTGATAGATTGAGAATGCTGGTTTCCTACCCCCTGATTACGAGTAGTGCATTATGCGCTTTCTTCTGGCACCTCTATGTGATGGGCATAGATCCTGTGGGTGTTGGCCTTGCTTACATTTGCACTGAGTCTCTCATGCTATCATTCGCCAAGGAGATTCGGTCAAAGCCTCTGTGGTGGTTCTTCTCAATCGTGGCGGCACTGTTCGTTGCATGGTTCTTGAGTCCCTTCTCTTACATCAATCTGGTACTGGCGTTGTTCGTAGCAATCGAGCTGATACGTTATACTCCTATTGATGATTTTGACATCGAGGAGTTGGCTCTTCCGTTTGGCTTCATTCGTTCGGCGCTTCTGGCAGTTGCAGCCTATCTTTTCCTGTCTGCCAATTACTCCTTCATGTTCTCCCTGCAAGCTTCCGTCTTCGTATTCGTGGTCATTCTCCACTTTTCGGTGAGGCATGTGGTCCCGCTTCTATTCGCGGCCCTGACTTCGCTTGCAGCAGCCGCAGTAGGTTCAGTGATTATCTACACCTACTGTGTTACCACACTACTCAGTGACCCAATCCTTTCACTCTATCCTAGTGTAGTTCCTGTTGCCTTGTTTTCATACCTTCGTGCAGTCGTTGGACCCTATAGGCGGGCTCATTGGTTCATGTTGTCGTCTACGATGGCTGTCTGTTTTGGACTGCCTTGGTTCATCTACTATGGAACTCTCAGTTCGTTAATCTTGGTGGCGACAACAGTATTCTTTGTGCTTATCACATTTCAATTGTGGCGGCCAAAGGACGGGTTCCAGGGAGGGATTGCACAGGTCCTTTTTGTTCTATCATTAGTCCTATGTCTCGAGAGTTTCTGGATATGGCACGCCGTTCTCGTGTTTCTCTATCCTCCAACTATCATATTGGCAGGCTCCAGCATGATTGCTCTCATCTTGGTCCTTCTACCTGCCACTGAGTCTTTGTCATGGTTGAAATTCGAAATTGCTTGGGAGCTGCTTTGTGGATTCTTTGCGATTACGGTATCTGCTCTTATTTGTGGATGGGAGATTACTACTCTAACTCTGCCTCCAAGCTTGATACTATACACTGGTTTGGCACTATCCCTTTTCTCAGCCGCAGCGACCCCGTCATTTGCGTTTGCGGAAGGGCGTCTTAAGATGGACTCCTTTGAGAGAGTGGGTCATTACACTTGGCTTCCTTCGCTTCTTGGTTGGCCACTACTTGGTGCATTTGTGGTATCCATATTCACGACAGATCTGCTACCCATTATTTCAATTAGTGGAGTTCTACTTTCAATTGCAGGCATTATCTATGGTGCCCTAGTTCCCCATCCGCCCCGACGGATATTCGACATCTTCAACATCATTCTCGCAACTTCGGTCTGTGGTTGCTTCGCCGCGTGGAATCAAACGAACCTCACTCAGCCATGGTTCTTGCTGATACTTGCAGTATGTTGGTACTTGATTGCGATACCAGTTACAATCAAACCCACGCTGCGTTTCTTTACATGGCTGGTAGGTGTCATTCGAAGGAACCTGACGACTTTCCTGAAGGCATTGCCACCTGTGTTCGGTCTTCTTGTCGCCTTGCCATTTGCTAGCAATCCTGATCCCATTCCGATTCTTGGACTGTATATCAGGAACTACGCGTTTGCCTTCTCTATTGGTCTTATTGCAGCTGGGATACTGTACCTACTTGTGCTTTCAATGTACAAGCACAGGCTGCCACAATACCTGAAGGTTCCGACACTGCTTCTCCTCGCACTTGGTGTCAACGGGTACATTCTTGCAGCAACGCTGCCTGCGATGGTTGTTGCTATTGACATTCTTGTCATTCATGTATCAATAGCTGCGATTACCAGTTGCATCCTGCTAACCGTTCTTGCACTTGGAACGGGGCAGACTCCACTTGCCAAGCAAGCCTTCGGTGTTCTTGGACTAGCAGTCGGCACTGCCGTATTTAGGGAGTTCTTGATTGGGCAGGGGGCAAGCCCGTTCGTTGCCATGGCATGGGCTCTTGGTATAACTCTGATTTTCGAGATCCCCTTCCTTTGGAGATACGCTCTCCTGATACTCACCAACATCTTCAGCCTTGGAACGCTACTCATGAAGGCCCTCAGAGTACTTGCAAAGAAGCTGGCCTATCTGTTTGACCGCTTTGGATTAATCATGTGGACATTGTTTTCGGGGGTCTTCACGGTCACTCTCGCAATAGCCACTTACCCGTTCTTCAGTGAATTGATGAACATGCCAAGTGTTGGGTTCTTGTACCCAGTGCCAAGTGTTAGTATTCCAATGATGATTCTGGGACTCATGCTACTAGCAGTCGCTATAGTGAGGAGGCGAGTCAAGAGCAGGTTCGGGACTGTGAGTGGGTTCCTCAGTGCTGTCGGTTTCGGCATTTCAGCTACCGTTGGACTCTACGATAATGGCCATCCATATCTTGCGGTCTTTGTGGCAGTATTCTGCGTATGCTTGACTGGACTCATAATCCGCGAGGAGATTGAAATCAGTGAGGAATATGTCGCAATCTTCTGGGTGCCCATTCCTCTGAGCATATCTTCCATCACCTTCTACTACCTCTACACTATCGCCAATACGCTTGAGGCTCAGATACTTGCTGTCTTCCTTGCGATCTTCCCAGCTATCTGCCTGTTCTTGGTGTCAACACTCTTTGGCTGGATTCCGAAGAAGATGCGGAACACGCTTTGGACCACCCTGTCAGTCTTGTCAGGATTAATCGCGTATCTGTCATCCTACTTGGCAGTCTATCCATTCCTAGCAAGTGTGTACCTATCTGTGTTAATCGCAGCGCTTGTACTGTTTCCCGTAACAGGGCGCAAAATGACACAGCTATTCCTTGCACCCGTAGCCTTCGCTGTGACCGGCTTTGCGTTCACATTTGTGTTGGGTGAGTTCTATCAGAGTCTCCTGCTTGGGCTTGCGGCCTTCTTACTGTTCATAAGTCGATTCCTAAAACGGAGAGAACGTGAGAATCCTCAACTAGTCTACATCAGACTTGCTGTTCTAGTTGCACTTGTGATCTCAATCGCGTTGTTCGTGGTGACTCTCTTCCTCTTTGCACCTGTGACTTAGAATCCCTTTGGACCACAATATCCCCTGGTTTCTCTTCCAGGCTTTCCTGTCAGTGATCTGCCCTTCTTGGATCGTTCTTTGCGCACTCGGGTCTTTCTACCCATGAACGGTCTGCTCATGTCCAGAGAATCATTCACTTCGCCAAGGTTATCCAACGACTTCTCGATATCAGCGAACTGTCCGAGGTTGAGAAACATGCACTCTTCGTACATCCGGATATAGGCATTTGTGAGAAGATAAGTATCGCCAACATCGATCCGGTCAATCTCCTCATTCCATAGAGTGAGTGTGATACATGCTGTGGAGTCGGCTACGACGGCGTTCGCAACAAGATACGGTCTACTTCTCTTTCTTGAGTGTACCACTCTTGGTTCTTCCATTCTCAGGACTTTGAAGTGGACGTTCACACGCTTCGACTCTGCAGTCAACTCTGCAATTGTTAGAACTTCTTGTATGTCCTTGGACTGTCCTAAGAGTGTCCGCTTATTCAGTTTCAACACCTGCTTCGGGATATTGTTACTTGCTAAGCCTAAAGAACACCCACAAGTTCATGCAAAGGACACTATTCATAAGTCGCGCATGATATATGCATGATAATATGGTGGGGCATGCTATGGCAGTACGAATCTTCATTGCCGACGATGAGCCCAGTATTCCAAAGCTCATTGAGGTCTATCTGGACAAGCTCATTGATGATTTGGAAGTCACATCAGCACTCAACGGACAAGAAGCAGTGCAGAAGATTCGCCAATTGATAGAAGTAGACAGGGCTCCACATGTCACGCTTATGGACCTCGTAATGCCCGTAATGGACGGGATTGAATGCACGGGTCAGTTGAGAGAATTGGGGCTTGAGAATATCTATGTACTGACCGCACATGTAGACCCTGAACTCATAGATAGAGCAGTATCGGCCGGAGCCCGGGGTTTGATTAGGAAGAGTGAGGGTTTCAAGGCAGTTGCGGAGCGAGTTGCTGACCTTGCACGCGGAGTCCTGAGTGCCTAGGAGAATAGCCAACAAAACTCTTTATAGCCCGTGAGGCTGAACATATTATTCCCTGTACTGCGAGGAAGATAGGATGGCACGCTCGAAGTCACGATTACTGGTTCTTGGATACGTTCTGCTTGTTTCGATGATTGTGCTTGGAAGCACAAATCCAGCAGCTGCACAGTTTGACGACACATTCGTCTATGACACCAAGCTGGCAATCAAACTTGTGATCAACGATGTGCCAATAACACATGCAGCTGATGAGAATTTTCCTATTCCGATTGACCTGGAGTCCCCGATGCAACTCTATCTCCAGATCAATAATACACATGATCAGACTTTGAATATGAGTGGAGTGATCTGGTTCTACTACAACGGCATTGCTATCTTTCCAGTTGAAGTGAGGAATCCAGATACCAATGCCACGTGGGTTGAGGTACCCCCAGCAGCAAACGTGAGTCTTCCGCCCATCGAGGCAGAGCTTGATCTTGGAGCAATCCTTTCATTCGCAATTGGCGATTTTGACATGAACCTCATAACAGGCAAGATCGAGGCTTCTCTGATTTTCTCATATGCTGAGCTGGGATCTAGTGAGTTCACCGATTTATCTGCACACTTCTATATCCTCGTGGTTTCAGAGGGTCTTGGCCCCTTAACTTCGGTCGTTGGAGCTGTAACAGTGGTTTCAACTGTTGGCGCGGTTTATGGCTTGGGAAACAGTTTCTACGGTCTATTCGATGGGATTCAGGCTGCACGGAAGGTTCGCAGCATCCAGAAGAAAATGGGTGAAATCCGCTCACTGCCGAATCTCACAGTGCTTGGTGCAACTCCTGCACTCTTTGCCATCTTCGCTGGAATGACCAAGATGAAACGGAAAGAACCCGTTTCTGAAGAGGAGGAAGCTCCGGATGCGATTACGGAGTATCGGCTCAGACAAAGACTTCGGGAGGTTGCCCCGGAGGCTTGGCCAATGGACAAGTGTCCACAGTGTAAGAGAAACTGGCACAAGCAGACCAACACCTGCAAGAAGTGCAAGATTGACGAGGAACACGCAAGAGCGGCCTATGCTGAGTATCTCCTGACCAAGGTACCTCGCGCAATCAGAGCTCTTGGCAAGAAGAAGTCACTCTCCGTCCAGAAGTTGGCGAAAAAGACAAAATCCACACCTTACAATGCAGGAGTAATGGGGGCAGCGATGGTAGATATCGGTCTTACTGAGATAACTAAGATTGAAACGCCAATCCGAGGTTTTGTCATGAACATTGCCGGACTTGCATTCCTCGTCCTTACTTGGCAGCAGCTATTTGGTGCAGCAGCAAGTCATTGGCAGACTACCCTCACAGTAGTGGGTGGCGCTCTCTCATTTGCAGTTATCATAGCCCTCTACTTCGCTAGGAGATCACAACTGGAGAAGTATAAGGAAACTGAAGATGCAGCAGATCTCTTTGGGGTTGCGAGTTCGGAACCTCCAACAACCCCGACAGAGGACTACGATGATACCTCTGAGGATTTTGTAGAAGATGCAGGTTCTCCGGACATTGACGAAGAGTCCGAACCAAGGACTGAAGACACTCCTATGGACGCTGGAGTCCTAATCAAAGAGGATGTAGCTACTGACTACGAAGAAGATTCAGGAACTGAAGACAGCCCTATGGATGACTCCGATGTTGGTGCAGAAGACAGTACTCTTGATGACGACGAGACCGACAGTGATGAAGGCGACTCACTAACGCCTGAGGAGCTCGATAGGGAACGAATGTGAAATGGTTCGTGTCTGAATCAGTTCACGACAGGACACCTTGATATTTGGCACATCTCCAGATTATCTCCAATCCGGATGTTGTCGTTCAGGAGGGCTTCCCTTACTGAGCGTTCCCCATAGTAAAACCAAACATTGAAGTTGAGGTTCGTGAGTGGTGAAATGTGGAGAAGACCATAGAGGAGCACTAGACGATGTTTGAGCATATTGTAGTAGTTGGTTGTGGTGCTGCTGGCGCAACAGCTGCAATGCAGGCTAGGAAGTTCAATCGCAATGTATCAATTACGATATTCAATACTGAGGAATACTCTCAGTACTCCCGTTGCGGCCTTCCTTACACAATCTCTGGAAAAGTTGCTACCTTTGATGATCTTATACTGATGTCTCCGGGGAACTGGGACGTCATGAAGATTGACGCCAAGCTTGGTTGTTCAGTAACAAGCGTTGATGCTAAGTCGAAAGAGCTTGCCTACGATGGACACGATGGTTCCGGCAAGCTGAACTATGACGCCTTGATTTTTGCTACAGGTGCGTGTAACGCCGACCCGCCGGTCAAGGGGCTGGACAAGGACCGGGTGTACGGACTTCGCACTCTCGATGATGCAAAGGCGCTTGCCGCTGAAGTCAAAATGGCTAAG
>JAUVHR010000343.1 GCA_030593165.1 Candidatus Thorarchaeota archaeon | reverse complement strand
ATGAATCGATGTCTGCTGTCTGGGAGGCAGAGATACCATTCTATGGGGCTGTCGGAAATCATGAGATCTACACAGATGTCTGGGGTGTCGCAGATTCGGACTATGGTAACTACACCGCATTCTTTGATTACACAGATGTTGCTAGTGATACGGGAGAAACCGAACTCTACTATTCCTTTGATTATCAGCAAGCCCATTTCATCTTCCTAAACACAGAGGATAGTTGGATTGGTGAAGAATTTCAGATGGGATCAGCGCAGAAGTCATGGCTTACAGGAGATCTTTCCACTACAGAACCTGATGATGCAATTGTTGTGGTCTTTCACAGAACGATGTGGTCTATTAGACAAGATAGAGAAGACCGATGGGCTGAGTCTGCGAGTATACGAACTGAATTGCAGAATCTCTTTGAAACAAGTGGTGTTGACCTTGTGTTAATGGGCCACGATCATTATTATTATCGTACTGTCAGGAACGGAATATACTACGTGACAACTGGTGGTGGTGGAGCACCTCTTGCTTATTTGGAACCTTCACCATCTATTTGGCAAGAGGATGATGTAGCATCCAGAGTATACCATTTCTGTAATGTAGAGGTAAATCAGACTCACATCACTTTTGATGCCATAAATCTTGAAGGAACAACATTTGATACCTTTTCAATTCAGATTGGCGTGATTACTACAACGTCCCCCGCGCCACAATTACCATTGCTAGAATGGGGATTGATAAGTATCGGGGTAATCGTGATTGTAGCTCTGGTTGTTGTCTTTGTTAGAATAAGACAGTCGAAGTGAGTCACACTTCATATAAGTAACCATCCCAGAAGAGCCGCGACTTCAAGTTAGTTTTACATCATGGGAACGAGCCTTGCTTCTTAGGTAGTCAGTGTACTTGGCTTTGAGCTCAGTGAGAGGGAGTCCAAAAGCCTTGAAGGCCTCTAGCTCTCCTTTTCTCTTCTTCTTAAGCATGGTTTCGTTTTCTCGCGAAAGAACCTTGTCCTCGCCTATTGCGGGGATTCCCCGATTTTGTTGAGCACATCGGATGTCTGACTTGGTCATGCTCTCAAGTGAGTGCTCAACACCTGCAAGAAGACCATTTCGTCCCCAGAAGTCGGAAGTTGTAAGTCCAAGGAGTATCGCCTCCGGGGTTGCTAGCCCGCGGATGTTTGCCAGTTCGATTGAATTACTCCTTATTGTTGAGAATATCCGTAGGGACCACGGTGACATGTCTACTAAAACAAAGACTGGTATTTCTTGATCCGCTAGTCGCCTTATCCACGCACGCATATTGCGTCCCGGCTGACCAAACAGAGATCCAACTCCAATGTTCAAGTGCTCGGGTAGACCTAGTTCAATCAGATTTCTTGACATTGCTTCCTTTTCAACGAAAACGGCTGCATCGATGTTGATGTCATGAATGTTCACTTCAAGAGGTCTCGATGAGATGAACCAGCCGTACTCACCGACTGATGAGCAATTCAACCTCTTCCCTGATAGGTCAGTCAGTTCAACATCACCGTAAAAGGTACCCTTTGGCGAACTAACCACACCAAACTCCTCTCTTGGAATAGATGAACCCCTGAGTCGCAGTATGCGTTCACAGAGGTTGATGAGACGATTCGTTTCATTTTGATCAGTGATTTTGAGGACGTCCTGAACATGCCTTACCTTGTGCATGTAGTAGAAATCCCTCAGGGACATCGACATCCTCTGTTCAAGATGTTCTTTGAACCTAGTGAGACCGTAGATGACTCCTGCAATTGTCTTGGCGCTCTCCATCTTGCGGCCATCTACGAAGGACGGCGAAGCATCAACAGGTATGTACCCCTTGTCTTGGGAGTAATGAACATTCTTCTTGGATGAGCCATAGTATCCAATCTCAGGGAATTCGCCATCCTGAATTGTTTCGGCATGCGTATCAAGAACGGTGTCAATGAGACCCAGTACATCCTCGGACTGCATGCCGGACTGCTCTTCGATGGTCATCATCTCTCACTCTCCCTTACACCGAAAAGCCGCTCTGTAGTGACAGGGCGACCTGTAGATTCTGTCAGTGTTCTTGCCATGAAACCGTAGTACTTGAGCAACTTGTCTTCCCGCACGAGACGATGTTGCACTCGTTTCTGCTTTCTCACCTGCTTTCCGAGTTTACGGAGGCAATCCTTGAGACCTAGGTCGATCTCTCTTCTCACTTCGTCCACGTCTGCAATGTATTCCTTTCCAACGGTCTTGAATGGTATCTTCGTGCTTGAGATATGGACAAAGAACGCCAGTGGGTCCTCTTGGCGTAGACCGTAGTTCTTCAGATTCATCTCACGGATTACTCTACTCGAAACATCGTTTCTCTCATCGTACAGAAGTGGAATTCTATTTGCAAACCTATAGAGTCGTACTCCGGAATTGATGGCACCACCATAAGCCACTCCGGTCTCAATGATGAAGGGGTGCCCTCGGTAAACACTTGGTGCTCGTTGACGGACTACGACCACCTCAGGGTCAAGTCTGTTCATCCCCGCTTCAAGAACCTCTTCGCTTGCGGGAGAGAGTGAGCGCGCAGAGGGTGCCATGAACTGCCCGTAGGTTTTCATGGAGTTCGCTAATTGTAGAAGGGCATCATTACCAATGTCTTGTGGTCTCATCTCTGGATCAAGTCCAGCATACTCCAGGAACTTGTGAGCGGTTGAGCTTCCGACGCGTTGGAAGCTGCTCATCATGAATGATCTGAATGTGCTGGTGCGTGTCGCATGTATCATCTGCTTCAACATCTCTACGTCCACCCCAGAGGGATGGGGCTTTGCTTCCTTTGCTTCAGTAGGAAGTGTTCCTATTACCCTCGGGAAGTTAATGGAGTCACCCTCTGGAGTCTTGAACGATAGGGATGAGTATGGAACGATGATGCTTGTCTGAACGAAGTAATCAATGATTTTTCGTTTGCTTCTGAACCAATCACCCTCAAGATGGAACGAGATTATTGTCCCGTGTTCTTCTGGACGCTTGGGAATTTCAGTTTCTTCAAGGATTATAGGTTGGTTCTTCTCAATGTCCAGCTTCATTGTAGCATAGTACTTGTGTGACTCACCTGAGATTGAAGTCATGATCTTGATGGGCTTCTGTGTCGTCACCTGTCCATAGAGCAGTGCTAGGCTTCCTCCAAGCCCAAATGTTCCACGGCTCTGTTTGTAAAGGAACTTGGTTCCTGTGAGCATCTTTCCAATTAGCTGGGGAACATTGCCTTTAGGAATCCCGGTGCCATTGTCTTGTACACTAAGTCGATATATCTGTGGACTAGCGGAGATCCACTCATCTGTGGGGTCACTCTTTGAAACTGGTTGGAGGTTCACCGTGACGTTGGGGAGAACCCTTGCATTCTCGCAAGCATCGAGACTATTCTCAACTGTTTCTCTGATGGAAACATACAACGATCTTGCTGGATTGTCAAACCCGGCGATAGCCCGATTTCTATAGAACCATTCAGAAACTGATAACTCCACAATCCCCGTATCTATTCTTTCAACAGTAAGCAAACCCAATCCTCTCTAGTCTTTCTAATGGCCAATGAGGATTGTGGTACTATGAACCGTGGTGTTACAAGGACAACACTATTCTTGAGGTCAGCTAAAAGAGATAGCCAAACACAAGGAGCAAGAGTAGGCAAACTGCGAGCAGTGCCCAGACCTTCCTATCCCAAGCGAAGACTGTGCCACCATCGAAAGGCTGAAACGGTATCATGTTGAAAAGACCAAGCATTCCGTTAAGG
>JAUVHR010000214.1 GCA_030593165.1 Candidatus Thorarchaeota archaeon | reverse complement strand
GTTGTACTGGCTCGTCACCAACACAAAGCGAGTACTTTACAACATCAGATCGCGTCCAAGAGTTGATTCTCATCCTAGATATGTTACAACATCCAGAAAATGTGGAGAAGACTGGTTTCAAGGAATACAAGATTACTGACGTAGAACCCCCAAGTCAAATCGAGACCGTGTTCACATTCCAGCCTTTTGCTCTTCAAGACAAAGCGTTCCAGACAGGAGAGGCTGTTTCTTGTAGATGTGCCACACTTCAGATAGCCGGTCTCTGTGATAAGATGTGGATAGTTTCCCCAGTTGTTGATAGCCACTATACATGGGTTCAGAAACTCATACAACAGAGAGTATACAAAGAAATCGACATAACAAGAGACATCATCGAGTTTGCAGCCCAAGAATTTGGTTTTGAAGAGTATATGGTCGTGGCGCCTGATGAAGGTGCGCAGGAACGTTTCGGTGTACCAGGTCTCAAGAAACGAAGAGTTGATTCATTCACCATTGAGATGTATGGAGAAGTCGATGTGGCTGGAACTAACGTGGTAATAATCGACGATCTCACTAAGAGTGGAAGTACACTCCTAAAAGCCACTGAAATCCTCAAGTCCCAAGGTGCAAAGGAAGTTGGGCTAGTAGTACTACACATCACACCAATCAGAGAAAAGGGCGAAGAACTCATGGAAAATCTGATTGAAAAGAGTGGAGGTCGCGTCATCACCTCAAACAGTGTCCACTCATTCACATTCTGTCAAAAACATCCTGAACTCGTCTATAATCTAGTCGATAAGATAGTTGAATCTCTCAAATGAGCATGTTTCTTCTTCTTTTGAAGTGGAATGAACATCGTAACTAAGCAGAGTCGATAGACATTTCAGTGCTCTGGAATATGTGGGTTCTCTCATGCATAACATCAGGCCTCTTAGAGAATCAGACAAGGACGATATTCTAGAAATAGCTCGACACACTTGGGACGGCCATGATTACCTTCCTTACGCTTTTGATGCTTGGATGAAGGACCAAAATTCACACACTGCGGCCATTGAACATGAGGGTCATATCATTGCCCTAGCAAATCTCAGAGTACGAGAGAACGGTCGGACTGGCTGGATGGAGGGACTTCGTGTACATTCTGATCATAAAGGGAAGGGTCTTGCATCAGTCCTCACAAAGCATGTTGTACAGATGGCAAAAGAGATTCCTGTTGAACGTATTCGATATACAACGGCCACTGTTAATGAGGTATCACTACATCTAGGTCAGATGGTTGGAATGGAACGGAAGTTCGACCTTGCAGTCCACTGGCAAGAACTACCTGAAGAGATTCCACGGCGACATCTTGCAGTTCCTCTGGAACAGGTCACTGCAGCACAGCTCTATCCCAATCTGCATGATACAGGTCTATTACCTCACAATGTCATCATTTACGATTGGAAAGCCCTTGATGCGACCCGCAATGGTCTGAACACCATTGGACAGGTTTCAACCTTCTGGATTCAGATACAGAACAATGACATCAAGTCATTCTCTCTTGGTTTCGCACGTGAGGGCAAAGGCGGAGATACCTGGTGTTGTACAATCTATACAAATAATGAGTCATATTTTCTTGATCATCTATTGCATCATGTAAACTTGGCATCCGCTGGTAGATGCGTTTCATTCTTTGTCACATTTCAGACAAAATTCGTCGAAACAATGCATGAACTGGACTGGGCTCAGTTCAATGAGGGCGATGGGGCTTTTGCATTAACCCTTCTTGAACGGGTTCTATGATCCCTATTGGTGTGATCAGGATATGTAATCATTGCATTACTTCGGGAAGAAGACACAATTGAAGAATAAGAAATGGCGCCGCCGGTAGGGGAACCGATCCCCACGGAATTCATGAGGATTCTCGAACCTACGACCATTCGCCGCACACCGCGAAATGCGATGCACTACAACTGTCTGGCGTCAGGATAGATTCCTGAACGATAACAGGCTGTCGCTCTACCAACTGAGCCACGGCGGCATTGGTTGGTTTGACCAGTGGGTCCCAATATTAACATTACTGTGTGGGGCGCGACCAATCGAGTAGTACCTCGGCAAAGAGTACTTATTCCAAACTCAAGTCAGTGACGACTGGAGTCGAATAGAATCTATGTCGGATAAGCCCCCCGATGACTTTTCCTTAATGGTCTGGTGTCCCCTTATTCCAATCGAATCACTGTCCGAGTTTAGAGGAAACAAGACCGAGCTAGAGAGTATTGCCCGATACTTCGACGATTGGAGGGCATCAATGGAGAACAAGGGAGTAGTAGGTGCGAATCTAGGGGAACTCTTGGATAGGATTCGTATTCTGATGATCAACGTGGGCATAGCTTGTGGCACGAATCGTACAGTAGCACTGAGGATTCAGTCTATTTTGACGAATAGTCTCAGAGTAAAGGCAATCGAGTTAGTCTCCCGCATCTATGGCAGTGATGAAGCAATCAAGAAGCCTCTAATGCGTTTCTTCATTCAGGTCCGATTCACACGGGACACGGACCCAATTGAGGAGTTTCACAACATGCCTGCTTCAGTTTTCGGACAGCCATCAGACGATGAATCCGTGACAAAATCGACTGTAGATCATGCCATCGAATGTGCTACGAACATACTGAAGCGATTACTGACGCGGCTCCTTAGTCCCGACCCTTGGGGCTTCTAGGCATACGTTATCGTTCCTAGTTACTCAAGACTACCCGCCGAACAGGAACTTGAAGATATTGTCCAGTGTCATCATTATGATAAAACCAATCATTATTCCCCATGTTGCAAGACGAGCATTGCCGCCTGAGTGACTCTCAGGAACCATCTCATCACCAATTATGAAAACCATCGCTCCAGCAGCAAAAGCAAGAGCGTATGGCAAGAGGATACTGGTAAAAGCAACCACTGAAACCCCAATCAACCCGCCTATTGGCTCAACAAGGCCCGTGCCAAGTGCCAATAATGCCGCTTTGTTTCTCGAGTAACCTTCACGCACCAAGGGGGCCGCAACAGCCAGTCCCTCTGGAATATTCTGGAGACCTATCGCTATCGCGACAGGAAATCCCATTGACGGATCTCCACCTCCAAATGCAACACCAACAGCGAGCCCCTCTGGAAAGTTGTGGATGGTGATGGCTAGTACCAAGAGCCATACTCTTGCCATGCTGGATGAAGGGCCTTCGACCCCCGTCTCGAAATGTGCGTGTGGAATATACTTGTCTGCAAGGTGGACGAAGAGGCCCCCAAGACCAAATCCTAACCCGACCACCGTGATGACTTCAACCCACCCAGTCACCATCTCAAAAGCTGGTACGAGTAGACTGAATGCAGAGGCCGCTAACATTACGCCTGCTGCAAAACCCAGCATCAAATCAAGAGTCCTACGACTGAAATTACCTCCCAGAAGAACGGGAATAGCTCCAATCCCGGTTGCCGCACCGGCGAAAAGACTTGCAACCAATCCCATTGCTATGGGATCTGAGAGTACAATCTGCATCCCAACACCCTTCAGAATAGGACTTACATCTCGGTTTAAGACGGTTTCCAAATGGCGTTCTATCAACTGAATGAATTAGAACACGTGTTCCAAGGTATCTGGAGAATTCAGTGGCGGTCCAGTGCGATTTGAACGCTCACATGTTCTTATCGAAAGATATGCAGTGCGAACACAAAGATACATTTACGAATTACAAATCACATTCTAGAGGAGAACGATTTGAATACTGACTCGAAAAACTTCTCATGGAAAGGACTTGCTGCACTGCTTTTGATACTCATTATTGTCAGTGTTATTGCTGTTTTACTCTCTTCTCTTGAAGGACTCTTGGCTGGAGTCATTGTCATCTTCATTGGGTTGCTTTTCAATTTCTTCCGAGATGATTTGAAGCGATTCCTGGGTCTTTCAAATGATAAACAGGAGGACCCAATATTATTGATTGAGGGGGACGAGAGGCTTGAAAAACTTGAGAAGAGGATATCCAAAGAAAGAGCAAAGATTGCAAAATTGGCATTGAAGTTCGAAGCAGAGTCAAAATCTGAGAAGAAACAGAAAATTGCTGGGGAGATTATCGAGGACACAACTGCATTAATCGCTTTAATAGATCAGGCAAAATCTCGTGCAATCCAGCTAAAACAATCAGACCTCCTTCAACACTATGAAACCATCTCTATAGAGATTCAAGAAACCCGAAAGAGATTTCAATCACATTGATTAGAAACTGAAGCAAAAAGAGTGGAAGAAGGAGAGAATCTAATCCTCTCCCAGCGGGGACTAATCTCTGCCGTCGCCCAACCTATATGACTCAGCTAGTAGGTCCGGAATGTATCTTGTTTCAATCTCGGTCCCCTTCAGGATGTCCTTAATCTGAATTGTACAGAACGGACACTCCGTAGTGACCATATCAGCACCGGTGTCCTCGATGTACTCCTTCTTCGTGACAGCAATTTTCATAGAGAGTTCCCTCAGACCCGCACGCACACCACCGCCTGCACCGCAGCAACGATTCTTGTATGGGTCATCAATGTACTCGACTCCCGGAATCATCTTCAGTAATTCAATGGGCTGATCAACTACACCCTGACCACGTCCGAGATGGCAGGGCTCGTGATATGTGATCTTCATCTTAATCTCGCCCTTTGGAGGAACAATGTTCTCCTTGCCGATGACATCCAGCAGGTACTCGGCCATGTCGTAGACCTTGAACTTCGGGGCCTCTCCTCGCTTTTCTGCAATCAGAGGATAATGGTCCTCGCGGAGTGTCTTTCCGCATCCTGCACAAGCGACGACCACTGTGTCGAAGTTGAATTTCTCCATGGCGGTTTCGAAGATTTCAGTCACACGCTCCGCACAGGCTGTTGCGGTGTGAAGATCTCCAGTCCTGAATGCGGGACTAGCACAACACCACTGCTCCCTGGGTACAATGACATCCACACCATTACGGTTCAAGACCTCAATGAGTGCTTTTCCAGTGCTCTGCATCCTGTAGTCGATGAGACAACCTGTGAAGAAAGCAACTCGGCCACGTGGATTATCCACAAGGAACTCCTCGGTCCTAATGTCCTTCAGCAGAGGAGTGCCCTTCTCCGGAACGGCCCTGCCAGTGGCCTTAATCTCGTCGACAAATCCCTGCTGTCCCTCAGCTAGTGGATAGCCTGCCTCAACAGCCTTAGCCCGTAGAAGCTCCACAGCAAGAGCCGGAATCTTGATACTCTTTGGACAGATGTCCTCACACATCTTACAGGTAGTACAGGAGTACAGTGCCTCATCCATCGCCATCGCCACACGGTCTTCGACGTCACGTGGGTCAAGCTCCAGACGAGCAAGTTGTCTGATAATCATTGGACCAGGATAGTCCCACGTTTCATGAACAATCGGACAATTGGACAGACATGCTGCACATTCGATACACTTTCGTATCTCTCGCAGTTTCTCAATATCCTCTGAGTGGATAATCTCCGGTCTCTGGGGGCTCTTGTCACGAGCAACATATGGCCTGATTCGACGGATGCGATGCTCTGTCTGAGCCATGTCCACGACTAGATCCTTAATGATAGGCATCTTATCCATTGGCTCAAGGATAAGTTCCTGATCTGGTTCCACTTTCGTTCTGCACGCAATCCTAGCTATTGTGTTGACCTTGACTGCGCATGAGCCGCACTGTCCACCTCTGCACTCCCAACGGAAGGCAAGACTCGAGTCATGTTTGTCTCCTATGTAGAGAAGAGCGTCAAGAACTGTCATTCCCGGCTCATATTCAACATCAAACTCTTGGAAGTAAGGAGCATCATCTTTGTCAGGATTGTATCTTAGTACCTTGGTCTTGATGATTGTGGACATCTATTTCGCCTCCATTCCAGGTGGAACCATCTTTGTTATCACGAGGTCTTTCTTCTTGAGTTCCATCTCCCCATCCTTGCCCTTGTGGATTACGATGTTGAAGTGGCCATCATCATTGGGATCGGGATCAACCCTGAAGTGTGCTCCTCGACTTCCCTTTCGCATTACAGCTGCCTCTGCTACCATCCGTGCAG
>JAUVHR010000320.1 GCA_030593165.1 Candidatus Thorarchaeota archaeon | reverse complement strand
GGATTGCTTGGTAGATGAAGTGTACAGGCGATGCCTGAACTGGAGAGTTTCTCGCAAGCGTCTTTGAAGACAATGCTGTAGTTGAGATCCATTCGAAGATCTATAAAATCCGGAGAATGCTTGATTGCATTATCGACCTGTTCATTCGTTCTGGCGAAAGTTCCAATCTCCAATCCTGTTCCACCCGCTACGCAAAATTACGCAAGGTCCCTTTTTTGGCTTTTGGTGACTTCAATGCAGTCGTTCCTAAACACACCTGATATACATTGATATGCCAAGAAAAAATACATTGCTATCTTAATAGCGACCTCAAGTTGAGTTGAAAGCCGTGGAATACATCAAGAGTTTCATTGATGACGCAAATGTTCGAATTGCTTTGCTTGAAGAAGGAGGATTCCAACAGGAGCCAGCAAAGGCGGTACTGGAGAAGCTTGGTCAGTTATGTGCGATTGGGGTTGTGGTGGAGCAGCTAACGCAGAACCATACTCCTGGCGACTCGCTTCCACTGAGATTCGAGGTTTCTCTTGATATTCCCCCCATGAAGATATCGGGTACGAAGACAATCGATGTCATGCAGATATTTGAGGATGCCAATCTGATTGTCCCTCTCAGTGGCAACAGCTACAGGGTGATGCTCAGCTCCTTGATGAACACTCTGTTCAGCCTTTCAACAGAAGGTGAATCCGGGTCAGTCAGGCACGAGATACGACGCATTAACCACCCCGATCCTTTCTTGCAGGCCTTGGATACCGCAGAACTGGAAATCATTGGGCAGATTCATGATTCAATCGACATGAAGTATCTAGATGTGGTGTCAGTCGAACAGACACTCACTCCGTCACTACTTCTCGATGCGACCAAGGCGGCTGTCGAAGCTCTTGCCAAGAGTGGAGTTGATAGTGCCAAAGGGCTTGTGGATTTGGCAAGCAAACGGCGTCCCGACAAGACGATTATCGAGAATCTCGTTGCGTACGTCAAGTCAATCATGATGCTTTCAACGGCCATAAGCCAAGAAGCCTCACGTCAATGGGAAATCATGCAAGCAGTGGCCACCTATCCGCGGTCGTTCTTGGCTCGAAAAACTGAGCCGCTTTTCCGCAGCGGACGTTCGTCAGTTGAGGGCTTTCGCAATCATCCGTTGATGGTGAAGTTTGAGGAACTAGTTCGAAAGAATCACATAATCTTGTCGAACCTGGGCAAGACCTATAGGAATCACATTGAGAGTGTGACTCAGGATATCCCCAGATTGCCTAAGAGTCACGAGATGTTGGTTGCACTTACCAAGCATAGCGAGGATTTGCCAGATGAGGAATCATTTGCTGCTGCGTGGGTTGCCATCGATACACACTCTCAGGCGCTGCTTGTGCAAGCTCAGCTAGTGCAATCAGTTGTGGCTTCAATGGATACGCTTATTGTGCAGCAGCCAGAGTAGTGTAAACAGCTTTCACGGCAATGTTCCCTTCACCGACGATAGTGTTATTAGACGAGGGCCCAACAATGACAAAACCAAGCTTAGGTCGAGTGAGATTCCTGTGCCTGAAATTCCAGACTACTTGTTCAAAATCGTATTCTTGGGAGAAGGGGCTGTGGGCAAAACCTCCCTTGTAGGCCGTTACGTGTATGACAGTTTCGAGGGCGATTACCTAGCCACAATCGGCACAGACATTCATGTTAAGAAGGTGCATGTCGATAACACATCGGTAAAACTCGTTGTCTGGGATATCGCCGGACAGGATGATTTCGCTCAACTTCGCAAGGCATACTACCAAAACGCCACCGGAGCCTTCTTTGTCTTTGATACCACTCGCCCTGAAACAATTGATCGAACAGATGAGTGGATGTCCGCATTGAGCGGAGTTACAGGGGATATTCCGCTGGTACTTCTAGAGAACAAGGTTGACTTGGAGAGCAACATTTCCCCGGCTGTCGTGAAAAAGGTCGCCAAGAAACACAAACTCATCCACGTACAGACTAGTGCCAAAGAAGACACAAACGTCGAAGAAGCTTTCACGGAAGTCACCCGTCAGATTCTCAAAAGAGCCCGCAAGCGCAACCGCTAATGCTATTTAGCCCATTTGTACTCCATGTAGTTGCTATCCCAGTAGGAGTGCATGCCTGTGACGAATAAATCTCCTGACTTTGTGCACAAACTCGTTTTTCTCGGCGATTCAGGTGTTGGGAAGACCTCGCTCGTTGAGAGGTATGTATATGATAGCATGACTCCGGACGTGGGGCGAACCATCGGTGCAATCCTTCATGTAAAGGTCGTTGAAATCGAGGAGTTGACGATAAAGCTGATTTGCTGGGATCTGGGGGGACAGGAGTCATTTGCAGCGCTGAGGGAACAGTACTGTTCTAACGCAGCCGGCGCGTTTCTGGTCGTAGACTGGACCCGTCCCGAAACCCTCGCAAACATTGACAGTTGGCTGAAGTCTCTATATGCGTCTGCAGGCGAGGTGCCTGTTATACTCGTAGCAAACAAAATAGACCTTGAGCCTGTCGTGACTGTGGAACAGCTACAAGGGCTAGCTGATGTGCGAGGTCTCCATATGATCCAAACAAGTGCCAGTGAGAACCAGAATGTGGACTTGGCTTTCACTGAGCTGGTGCGAGAGATACAAAACCGCTGGAAGGCAAAGCAGCGCATGGCTACGACAAATGACAGCATTTAGAGCGAAATTGGGATGATCCTCAGTAGGATGAGATGCCCGCAACGACTAGGATGCGCGGCAAGTGAACTCGGAAAACTTCTTTAGGCACACTTCATGGCGACGCATCCGTTAGATATGCAAGCAACTGAACTCTTCATTGTGGTCAACCTCGTTGGTGGCCTTGCTCTTTTCATGTATGCAATCACGCTGCTCAGAGATACTCTGGGAAAGATCTCAGGCAAGCGAGTCGCAAGAATGCTTGAGAAAGCCACAGATAATCCAGTCAAGGGGATGGGTGTCGGGACGGCAGCCACGTTAATGACTCAGAGCTCAAGCATAACAGTGCTCACTCTAATCGGCTTTGTTAATGCTGGAATCATGACATTCAGGCAGTCTGTAAACGTCATGCTTGGTTCGGAGATTGGGACCACCATAACAGCCCAACTCGTATCTTTCAAGATTGGACCCGATTTCTTCTGGCTTCTGATATCTGTTGGATTCTTTGTTCCAATGTTCTGGAAGAATGAGAAGGCTCAGTTGATTGGGAAGGTGGTGTTCTGCCTTGGTCTGCTGTTCTTGGCGATGAACTTCATGAAAGAGGGTGCGGCCCCTCTTGCGACTGACTATCCCTTGTTTCAGTCATTGATCAACGACTATGGTGCAATACCTATCATCGGGATTATGATCGGTGCGCTCATCGCTGGCATAACTCAGAGCAGCTCGGCCACCACGAGTCTTGTAATCGCAATGGGTATGAGTGGCGTGATCGGATTAGCCCCCGCAATTACACTAATCATGGGTGCGAATATTGGTACCTGTTTCCTTGAACTGGCCGCAGGCTATGGAGCGACAACGCCTGCAAAGCGAACAGCCGTTGCTCAGACTCTCATCAACGTCATCGGAGTACTTGTATTCCTTCCATTCCTTGGGCCATTTACGGCATTTATTCAGACAACTGACGTTGATCTTGCCCGTCAGATTGCGAATGCTCACACAATCTTCAATGTCTCTGTGAGCTTGATGTTCATTCCACTTGTCGGGCTTTTGGTGAAGCTATGTGAACGACTCATCCCTGACAAGGAGGGCGAAACTATTGGGAAACACCTCTTTGATGATGAGATGTTGCACATGCCCCAAGTAGCTCTACTTGAGGCAGAGAACGAAATCCTTCGCACAGCAGACATCACAATTGAGATGATTCAACTGAGCAAGGCTGCACTTCTTGAACTTGATAAGGAGGCAGCTAAGAAGGTTCATCGTCTTGAGGATGAAGTAGATGATAAGTGCCGGGCAACCGAGCGTTTCATTGACAAAATCCGTGAAGAGCAGCTCGATGAAGCAATGACAGATTGGCGTATGAAACTCCTTCATGTGTTAACAGATGTCGAGAGAGTTGGAGACCTCTCTCAGAATCTTGCAGAATTTGCAGAGGATCGTTTGAAGAATGACATCGAGTTCTCGAAAGAGGCAATTGAAGAACTAAATAAGATATTCGACCTAGTCATAGTGACCTACTCAACAGCCATCAAGTCGATGCGCACCAAGAACAAAACACTTGCCAGAACTGCGGAACGGCTTGAGGACGATATCGATGATTTGGAACGTGCGCTGAAAATCTCTCACATGGAGAGAATCCATGCTGGAACATGTCAGCCTGAAGCCGATGCTTTGTTTATTGAAACACTTCGCAACCTTGAGCGAATCGGCGACCATGCGGACAACATCGCTCTCGACATCATAAGAGATCGTATCTAGTTTGCGCGTGCAGCGAGTACACTT
>JAUVHR010000037.1 GCA_030593165.1 Candidatus Thorarchaeota archaeon | reverse complement strand
GAGTGTATCTAGGTCCATCTCCTCAATCTGCTCGTCAGGTAGTCCTTCAACCATCTCGGGTGGAATCTTAATTAGGATTTCCGCTTTCTCAGTCCCAAACTTCTCTTCGTACTCCGCGAATCGTGGGTCTTTCTTCTTCTTCCGTTTCTTAGGTTTCTCTTCTGGTTCCTCTGATGGAAGTGCTTCGTCCGGGGCTGTTGCGATCAGTGCCTCAAGTTCGTCGATTGTCAGCTCTGCAAGGACCTCCTCGCCAACGTCGTCCCTAACCGTCTTTGGAATCCTCTCGATCAGGTCTTCCTTAGCAGTATCGGACTTCTTCTTTACGACCTTCTTGACCTTTCTAACCTTGACCTTTTTCTTTTTCTTCTTCTTGGGCTTAGTATCAAGTGCGAGCTGTACCTTAATCTCCTCGACTAGCTCGACAGCTCTCCCAGGAGTTAAGCGCATAAGGGTCTCGGGTGGCAGAGACGCAACGACTTCCTCAGGAAGCTCGCTAAGAATTTCCTGCACTTCAGGTGATATACCTGCATCTGCGGAACTTGGAATGGCAGTAGCAATCGGTGCCAGTTCGCCTTCCACGCCTGCAAGGATGATTGGTGCTCCCTCAAGCTCCTTCAGTAGCATTGTATCATCAATTTCAATATCAAAGTCGGCCGCCTTCCATTTCAGGAACTTGTCGACTGCTTCGGGGGCAAGTTGAAGGCCTTCAAGAAAGAGTCGAATCTCCTCCTCAGCCATGTCAGGGAATCCTGACAGGATTTTGTCTACCTCCTCTGCTGGTATTCTTGCCCAGATTGGGCCGTGTAAGATCTTAGACAGCCCGGCTGCACAATGCGACCTAACCCAAGTGCTGCTGTCCTTTAGGCCCTTCAGTAGATGCGGAATCGTCCTTGGTTGCTGATACCAAGCCAGTGCCTGAGCACCGGCAATGCGCACGCTGTCTTCTTCATCTTCAAGAGAGCTGATTATGTCCCCAACAATAGTTGGGTCCGCGAGGTCGATTGCTGCGATTAGTGCTCTTTCTCGGACTATCTCTGAAGTGTCTGAGAACATGGATATCAGTGTCTTCCTATTCTTGGAGGACTTCTTGGCAAGGTTAGCCACCTCTTCCGTTTCATACTCCAGCAGCAATCTTCTTGTTTCCGACACGAGCTCTCCTCCGAGGAGTTGATTTCTCTTTTGGGGCTTGCTCCCAGCTTTGGGCCTTGACCTGTGGACTGTTATAGATTGGCAAATATTGTTCGATACTTAAATTAGTTGGGAGTGTGTATCACTCATTACATGTGGATAGATGGCCACCTACCACATAGCATTTAGGCCAGTGTGTGACGATGAACAGCGGCGAGAAAAATGAGTGACAACCGAGAACAAACAATTCTACGTGTCATATGGTTCGCGTTGACTATGGTAATCATCGTAGAGCTGCCACATGTGTTGTCATTGCCATTTCGAGGAACCCCTACCGAGGGTATGATTGGGTCCCTTGTTTCCTTGCTCGCATTCCCATTGATGTATTTAGCAGTCGTTTTCTTTCTAAGATGGGAAGGTGACTCATCAATGGGTGATTTGGGGGTTGACTTCGAAGACAAGCAACTGATTCCGCATCTGGGAATTGGTGGAGTAACAGGTGCATTGGCCGTAGCTTTTGTCTTTGTCATAGCCCTCATCGGAGGAGGACAGACGGCAGACCTCTCAGCTGGGAGTATAGATACAATCTCTGGATTTATCATGATTGCAATTCCAGTAGCATTTCTTGAGGAGCTCTGTTATCGTGGATATCTGATGACCCGTATGGAGAACCTATGGGGCCAAAACAAGGCCATTCTAATCAGTTCAGTGTTCTTCTCGCTTGTCCATTTCAACTGGTGGAGTCCTCTAGGTGTGGTTCCACCCCTCATGATACTTCTTTTCTCGATTAACATGGCAATTGGCGGTATTGTGCTTGGTTTGGGCTACTACCTTTCCGGACGTCGACTCTGGGTGCCCATCGGATTCCACTTTGCCTGGAATGTTTTCGCTTACGCACTCTTCCCAAGCTATCCACGGAATCCCGTTGTAACACCTGAGATCTTCCAGATAGAGTGGGGCGTTGTATCGATTCTAGGTTTCCTGTTTGGACTCTCACTCATCTTCGTACTACTAGGTACACAAAAGGAAAAGAAAAAGCAGTGATAGGGTCAGCATGCGGCTGCCCTATCCGGTCGGTTCACTGGTCTGTGGACATTCCTGAAGGAATGTAGCTACCATCATCCTTGGCAACTAACATTGTGAGTCCGGTGATCTCGATGACTAGCACTTTCTCGCCTTCCTTGATAGGTGGGCCCACAGTTCGTGCACGCCAAATCTCTGCTCCCGTCTTCACTTTTCCTCGTGGATTGATATCTGATATTGCACGAACCTCGCCCAGCTTGTACTGATACTTGGGCCAATTGTCATAGTTGCGAAGTGCCACCATGTACATTATCATCATTGTACCGATTGTTCCTGTCATGATGAGGACTGAAGTTCGGCCTGTTGGGTCGCTCCACATCGAGATGAATATGGCAAGACCATAGATGGGGAACAGCTTCAGTGAAACCTTGGCATCCAAGAAAGCACTCTCCATGGAGCCGCCTCCAGTGAACAGTGCGAACAACAAATAGAGCACAGCACCTATCACTAGCAGAGTCCATGGTTCGAAGATCGTAGCGACGTCTAGAATAACTTCGAACGCGAACAGGATGAGGATGATAGGTATGGTAACCTGAGCCATCGCTTTTCCTGTTGCAGGTTCAAGTGTTAGCACCAAGAGCGTCAGCACAAACGCAAGAAGGATTAGACCAAGGAACGGTTCGGAGATGATGAGCCCAATCACCAAGCTCAAGACTGACATCATCACCATGACTACTAGGATTTTGATCCACGCGTCCATTGATTCATCTCCCCTCCATCTTGTTTCTCATCTAACGTCAATCCTGTCCTCTTTCCTTATCAGGAAGTTTGAGTCCTCCAGTTCCCGCTGAGAGCGCGGCTGCCGTGCCGGCCGCTATGCCAACCTGTGGGATATTGGCCGGGACCATAATGATAAGGTTCGCATTCTTGCTTATCTCCTGCATCACGTTCCAAATCCTGAGTACGAAACCTACGTTGGACTCCTCATACATCTTGGCAGCCTTGAGCATGTCCGCGGCTGCCTCGAGCTCCGCCTGAGCGAGGGTGATTCGTGCCCTTCTCTCCCTCTCAGCCTGAGCCTCTCTGCTCATTGCATCCTGGAGTTGTGAGGGAATCACAACATCTCTGATCTCGACAGCGGTTACCTTGATGCCCCAATGCTCAGTCTTCTCGTCAATCAATTCCTGCAGGTGTCCTGCAATCTCGTCTCTCTCAGAGAGAATCTGGTCAAGTGTAACCTTGCCTGTGGTCTCTCTTAGTGTGGTCTGAGCCGCTAGCTCTACGGCTACTACGTACCTCTCGACGCTGAGAATCGCCTTCTCGACATCGATTACTCTGAAGTACATTACCGCATCCACAATGACTGGAACGTTGTCCCTTGTAAGTGACCTCTCAGTTTTGAAGGCATATGTCAAAAGTCTCAACGAGACCTTCATTGCAATCTTATCAAGAATCGGCCAGACCCAGATAACACCAGGTCCTTTGATATACTTGAACTTACCAAGACGTAGGATTGCTACACGTTCCCATTCTTTGAGGACTCTGATTCCGCTCGCAACGAACATCAGAGCAAACAAAACGACAATTCCAATTAAAAATGAAGTCATAAAATCTATCTGCAATATTCTTCTAACTCTCCTGTTACACCCTAGGGTCAACAGTTGAAACGGTTTTGAATTTCCGTTTCACAAGTAGAATTCCACTTGAAGGCTTATGAAGTTTCGTCTCCGAATTTGTTCAAAATTGGCCTAGGCCTATGAAATGAGCCCCCAGATTTCAGGGATGTTCTCTCGGTCAGTGGTCTGAAGCAAAGAATAATGAGAAAAGGGGCTCAAATGCAAGCCCCCTGGTTTAATCCCTTGGTCTATTCCATTCACTATGTTGTGCTGAATATGAAATCATTCCAAGTCCAATCCCGGTTCATCCGGTGGAAACTCTTGAAATTCCCTATATTCATCCGATTGAGTGGGAAATGGGACATTCATGGATTCAAGTGCAATAAACACTGAATAGGTCAACGCGACACATAGCAATGAGGCCAGAATTCGCTCAACGGGGTAAATGAACAGGATTGCAGTGAACCAATCTGCAACCGTATTCGCATCGAAGGCAAGGACATAGTGGAAGTAGTACCCTCCGATTGCTGACCCAACAATGTGATCTCCTAGCACAGCGATTAGTGCGACGATGCAGACTACAATTGGGCCCATGATACCTGATTTGGACGGGGTTTCAATTGCTCTCACTAGAACTCTAGACGTAACTGGTAAGACGAAGACGAAGGAGAGCAACAAAGCAACAACATGTAACCACAAGAATGAGAATGCCAATGTTCCGATTGGACCGACTAGGAACGCAATAATCGCCACGGAGAAAACGATTGGGACAACATAGCCTTTCTTGACTCTAATTGCACCAGCGCATAGCGCACCAGCAGTTGGTGCAAGTGCCGTCAGCAGACCCATTATTTGTGCTGCCGGGTTTACTAACATTCCAAGGAGTGAACCAATAAGTACTGCCAGTGTTCCATAGATTGGACCCAGAATGAACCCGATCAGGGGGGCAGAAATCAGTCCGATTGTTAAGGCGCCCCCTGTTCCGCCGATTGCAATGGAGTAGGGAACGGCCGTCATCACAAATTGAAGTGCTCCAAACACTCCTGTCAACGCCCAATAGTACGTGAGTAGACCTCTCTTACCGGACATCTCAATCATCCTTCCATTCAGTGTAGTTCAGTAAACTACATAGGTGAGTGTGTACACTGAATTACCCGTCAAACCAATATTTGAAGATGTTGGAGGTTTGTAAAACTGAGTTCCGACACACGGCTCTGGCCTTATTTGGTGTTCCTTCCGAGGGAACTTGAGAAGCGACAAGACTTCATCCGGACTGTTATAGCATCAAAGGTTGCTAGAGGCGTCTTGTCCAGTTTCGACGAGAGCGGAAAAGTTTACCAGAGAGACTTGGTGGAGAATCTTCCTCACTCCAACAAGAGCATTCTTGCTTATCTGAAGAAACTCAGTAGTTTTGGTTTAATTGAGAGTGGGACAATAGTCTACAAAGGGAAACGTGTGGTCTATCATCAGTTAACAAAACATGGTTGGGGCTTGGCACGCTTCTTTTTTGAAGGACTCCCTTCCGACATCGGCGAGCTAACAACATTCCTTTTGGACGATTATCTGCTGCAAATGGTTTCACTCTTCAGGGAACGGGGCCTTGAGGACGAAGTAATCTTCGACGTACTTGCACGTGCTCGCAGCAGGGTGGCGTTCGATGGCTCGCCAAAGTACGACTGTCCAGAATTCATACTATTTGGTGCCGTTGCATACCACACAACCGTTTCTTGTGATAATCTACCCGCTACTGGGGGGGTGGGAAGTTGTCGATTCTCCTCCAGGTTTCCAGGCGGTCTCACATTCAAGTTGGCCATCGAGCTTGCCAAAAGAGATCGTCATGTCAGACTGATATCCTCTGTTGGAAATGATCAGGACGGTCAGAACATCATTAGGCATTTAATTCAAAACAATGTGGATGTCAGGAGCATTTTGATTGAGGACGAGCGGCATACCAATCAGACCATTGTCCTAGATGAAACCAACGGCTCTCGAACACTGGTAGATACATCTGACTTGGCCACTCTGTCGTTAAGGTCACCTACACAGGTTCCTTGGGATTTGTTGAAACAGGCGAAAGTTGTCTACATAGGAGAGGTCTTTGTGGAGGTAGCGGCATCAATCGCAGCCAACGCACGAGTACACGGTATCCCCGTTGTGTACAGGGTTTCCGTTCCATTCCTTGAACTGGGTCTTGACAAGATAAGTCCGGCCCTCAGTCAATCCACTGTCGTACTTCTATGCACACACTCTTGGCTCCATCTAGAACAATCCGAGGGTGCCAGTGCAATTGCCGGAATTCGTGGAGTCACGGATGCTGAGTTGGTTGTACGTGACTCAAAGGGAACCTACAAGATATTCGGCAGTGAAACTAAACCGAGGTACTCTTTCCCCGCCCCCAAATCCACCAACATGTCCGAGCCCTTCGTGGCCGGTCTATTGATGAGCATAAGCGAGGGACGAAACCTATCTTCTGCCTTAGAAATCGGTCTTCAGATGGAGGAAGAACACATGAAGGGCCACTAGCTGCTGGATGATGCTAGCAACCAGAGGAACAATCCTCCAAGAATCCAGACAAAGAGACCTGCTCCGAGCACAACCCCTAGGCTAGCTCCCATTCCGGAGGAGCCAAGGTTAACATGCATGTTTGTAAATCTCTTGAAGCCTCCGACGTACTTGGTTTCATAATCGCAGTGGAACTCCTTGTCGGTTATTGCACCGCAAATCTCGCACACATACCTGTTCTGTGCCACCGCGCCGATGAAACTGTCAAGGTTGCAGCCAATGAATCCTGTTAGAACTGCAAGTGGGAGAATGAAGATCATCTGTTCGAATGTGGCAATAGGTACTGTGCCTGGCGCAAGAAAATAGAACACAAGGGCGATGATACCAATCATAACACCTGCCAGAAGGGCAACTCCTTCACCCAGAAGAGACACCGCACCAATTGTGCCCCTTGGGACTTTTCGTCTCAGATGTGTGATTAATCTGGGCTTCCTCTTGCTAAAGACTCCGATCTCGCTTGCAAGTGTGTCCGCAGTGGTTGTTGATATTGCACCAATGAAGCCACCAAACATCCAGAACTGAATTTCCTGGGTCGGGGAGAAGAACATCGCGACAGAGAACAACAAAGGAATAATACCACTTCCCATGACATTCTTCCATGAGCGTCTGCCTTTGCCCTCCTGAGCTAGACCTACTTTGGCCTTGGCCTTGTACTTGAACCTCGTAGCAACTCCTGCGGCAAGGAAGAAGAACAACACAAGGGAGAACGCAGCAGGACCTCCAGTATACCATACTAGGAACCCAATAATGAACGCGCTTATCAGACCTGAAATGTCTACGAATTTTGCCTTGTACGCGAGGGTTCCCATGATGGCCATCACTATGAGACCGGAAAGCGCACGATTGGCTAGTATTTCTAACATTCAGTTCACATCCCTGTTTAATCAACTTCCCCTCTGGGCGAGTAATCATTGACAATCATTTTGAATTGAATTCTATTGGCATATACTAGGTATTGACCATTTGGTTAGATTAACTATCGGGCCTCGTGTCACCCCTATTATACCTTTGCAATCGTTGAAAAAAGCGTCGAAGTAATCTTCGCCAATCTCCTCATTTTCATCATTCTTCTACAGGTCTGCACAAACGAGCGTTTGCTTTCACAATTTCGATGCTTTGTGCAGTATCAATAAACAGTGAACTGCTTCTCTTGTACATCCACCGCCCTATTCGGCAACATCCTTCCTGACTCCATGACCACGAGGTCTAGATGATATCCAGTCACTGAGTCAACAGACGGGGTCACCCATTTCACCGTAGCAGACCCTCTCTCATCATCGAGCATATCATATGGAATGGAAAACTCAGCAACCGTCTGACGATGTGACAGCACTCTTAACAACAACTCAAGTCCTTCGTTGAGCTCTCTCGTCGTGTGCAGCTGTACAGTGATCCATACCGGTGTGGCTCGTGGCACCAACTCAAGAATCTCCTGACCACCGTGGTCTCTAAGAGAAAATTCAGCATGGAAGAGCGGGGACTCAATGGCTTTGACCTTGAGTCGGTGTCGCTGTTCTGCAGTCACATCACCGCACGTCACAGACGCAATCACATGTGCAGTACTCATCTCAATGCTGAGGGGAATTCTGAACTGCATAGGAAAGATCTTCGATTCGTCTGCGTCAAAGATGACTGGCATTGCTATGATTTCGCTGACACCGACCATGCTCTCAAAACCCACAAGAAGAGTACAACGCTGCACTTGTCCTGTTGTGTTTGTTACGTGAACAGCACCTCTTACTGATTCATCTGGGAGCACGAACGGGGACAGACCGCTAAAGGAGATTGCTACAATCTCGTCACCTGCTGAGGGCATCAAGTCTATCTCTGTGCTTCGAGAGTGAAGCCGGATTCCTGCATAGAACACTGTTGCAGTAAGCTTCACCTTCCTCGGGTTATCCAGTGCCTTGGGTTTTGGTACTACGATTGGACCGTAAGCTATGGAGAGGTTTCTGCTCTGTTTCACCATCTGTTCTGACCCTGCAAACTCCTCGCCATTCGGGTATTCAAACTTCAATGTCAGCTTGGCGGGTTCTCCAAGCTCGGTGTTTCTTCTAACTCGGAGCCAGCCTGATATCTCTCCACCAATTTGCGCTCTTCTCGGTGCACGAAGAGAGTCGATGGACATGGACACTCCTAGTCCGGTGATAGTGAATACCTCTGACTCTGCACGGGCAATCTCGGTGGTTCCGTCTACTATTGTTGCTCTAATCCTTCCCACATTCTCCTCGGGTTCTTTTGATGACGCGAAAGGCACCCTCCATTCAAAGCGCACCGAATCCGCCAACAACTCAGAGGCTATCAGATTGATAATGGCATACCTGGTTTCTGCGTCCGTGACGAATTCGATAACAAGCCTTGCATCCTTAGGTATCGTATTGCCCTTCCCTCTCAGACCAACTTCTCCGTGAACCACTTCTCCAGGGGCATGCTTATCTTTCGCATCAGTTCGCAAAAGGACCTGTGGTCCAATCTGAGTGAAGCCTACGTAGAATGGTTTGGATGTTGCCACCGCAATCTCTTCTTTGCGTCCATCAACTGCGCTGACTCTTAGGATACATCTCTCGACTCCTATTGATGCATCATCCGGTATCATCAGCGCTGGCAGTTCTTCGTTATTCAGTAGTATCACGTCATCCTTGCTGACTACATATGATTTGGATACCCGTGCGAAGACCGTTTCAAGTCTGGGGGCCACGACTTCCACTAAGCAGTCAATTTGTGTTCTTTCTGGGTAGTTGGTTTCCAATTCTCCAGTGAACAGTACTGGTGTTCGACCGTCCGCGAACTGTGTTGATGTAGTTGGTCGAATTGCCATATTCATCCAGAATGTGTTAATTGTTCTTGAGAAGGTAAGCTCCTTCTTTCCCAAGCAGACGGTGGCAATGAGATTGTATGCGGATGCATCTTTCTCTGTCGTGAAACCGACATCCACCACGTGAGTGGCTTCGTTTGCCATTTCAGGAACGGAAACTATGTCCTCTGTCACGAGACGTCTGCGCGAATCTTCAACTCTGTATCTTACGACAAGACCGGAAATACTCCATCCAAGAGCATTCCTCAACGAAATCACGAATGATGCATCTTGTCCTCCAAAGACTCTCTCCACTCTGGGTGTTATATCAATCTGGAAACCCTTCCACCAACACATCCAGGCAGGTAGTCTGGGGACACCAACAAGAGGGTCGTAGAGCCAATTGGTGCTACATTCCCTTGTCACTTCTGCTAGGTCCCTTAGGAGCACTACCAGGTTCATGCCTGATTTTGCATAGACATCAAGCTGATAGTCTGCCGTTGTTGTTCTCGGTTCCACGGTATCGCTGCCAAACACTGACACCAGAAGCGGCTGCATGAACGGGTTGTCGATGACATCCAACTCCTCCAATTCATCTCGGATGAAGTAGAGCATTGATCCAACTGCATCACCTAGGAATCGGTTGCTGTGCAGTTCATCAACCGTCCCATCTTCACGGATTACGTTGTTGTATATCGTATAGAACTCTCCATCTTCTTCCGATTCAGCAAGGTAGAATGCGCCCCAAAGGCCTGCTGCTACAGCTGATGCGCGATTAGCAGCTAGCGATTTAGACCCAACATCAGGAATCCTCTCTCCATTATCCAGCATTCTCTTTGCCTTCAGTGCCAATGCCTGAAGCAACTGAGCGATTCCCACTCTTCTTGGAACTGAGAGTTGTGTGTCAAAAACTCTGACCTCGATTGTGCCGTAGTCTGTAAATGGATAAATGTCAACCATCTTGGCGTAGCTGCGGTTGACATGACGTGCAAACGCCTCTTGATCCGAGCTGACCAAATAGGGAATTAATTCAAATTCGCTTATTGGTCCAAGCTGGGTCAGATTCTTGAGTAGCCTGATGGATCTCTTGCATCTGGGTGCTCGTGTTCTGTTCTTTGAATCGATAGTGATGGCATCTGTAGGGCGCTTGTTCTCAAATGGTGAGTTCACAGATAGAGCTATCAGATGTGGAAGGAAATTGCGTATCAAGTTGTAGACTGCTTGCTTTAGTTCTTCGCTCACATCAGGGCTCAGGATATGATGATGTTCTCCGAATGAGAGGTTCTTCAGGTACTCTTGAGTGGGGTTCAGGCCGGTTGATATCAGGTGAATTCTGGCATCCTTTGGAATCGAGTCATAGGCAATTGCGACTAATGTTTGAAGCCACCATGCAAGTTCCTCGAGGGTAGTACAGGGCGGAGTAGCAACTTCAAGTATCCAAGTAAGGCTCGTTACATTGGGATCATGTCCAAGGAGTGTGTACTCCCTGAGAATTCCCTTCGGGTCCAGATAGCTTGCTACTATTCGTGATCCCCTCTCTCCTTCTTCGGTTTGTGTTGAATGACTGTATTTCTGTTGAACTGACTCCACATTTGTTTCGCGGATTTTTCTATCCAACAGGGATTTTGCAGTTGATACAATTGCATCAAAGATGCTGAGAACTTCCTCCCCTCTTATCCAACTCCCATCCTTCTTTATGACCTGTAACTCAACCTCAATTCCATGAGTAAACGGAAGAATTGACTCTTCTCTCTCTGGGTGACTACTGGTCATCTACACAACACACATCCGAGCAAGTGGGCGTTACAAGTGGCCGGTCCAAGATAGCACTTCTCTGTGAGTCGTTATTACTTTGCTGGCACTTCTGTCCTCACGACTAGAGCTTGGCAACCATCTTGAAGACTCTCTCTATTTTTCCGGTGAGCTCTTCCAATATGTACCATGCTGACTCCCGACCCTCTCCTCGGGAAAGGCGTGAAACAATCAAGTCGTAATTGAAATCTATGATGTCGGTCAACAGAACCAATGCGTTTCCATCCACGAAATGAGATGCATTCACCCTGCCATCTCGGAACCTCTTGGCAAGGGGTTTCAATGCGTTTTCTGCGGAGTCGATACTGATTAGGGCATTACGATATAGCTCCTTTGGGTCCTTTATCGCAAAACCACCCACTAGTGGTGTCATGGCAGAACCAAGCGTACCCCGACCGATATCGTCAAGAGCCTCCATGGCGTCCTGAAAGAAATCGAATGCGCCAGAGAAACACTTCTTGATGGCCTTCAGAACACGTGGACGATCCGTTTCCTCAGTCACAGCAATAACTCTCTTTGGCTAGTTCTGGAAAAGAAGCAGTAGCGGACGGCATTCCGCTCAACGCCGTCCGTTCGTACTCTGTTATCACCCTGTGGAATCTTCTGGAAGCTCACCTGCGAAGTGACACGCCACAACATGGTTATCACCCATATCACGGTCCTCTGGCACCTCCCTAATACAAATCTCCTGAGCGTAGGGACATCTCGGATGGAATCTACATCCGCTTGGAACGTGAATTGGACTCGGTGGCTCACCCTTCAGTGACTCAACTCGTCGCTTAACTGTCGGGTCTCCTGATGGAACTGCAGAAATGAGTGCTCGTGTGTAGGGGTGCATTGCGTTGAATGCAACTTCTTGGGCTGGCCCCATCTCCATAATCTTCCCAAGGTACATAATACCGATTCGGTCCGCAATGTAAGATGCAACAGCAAGGTCGTGTGTAATGAACAGGTAAGTCAGACCGAGCTCATCCCTGAGCTTCAATAGAAGGTTCAGAATCTCTGCACGGATTGACACGTCGAGCATTGAAACTGGCTCGTCAGCTACCATGAACTCTGGGTGAAGGATGAGTGCTCTTGCGACTGATATTCGCTGGCGCTGTCCGCCTGAAAGCTCGTGGGGATACCTGTCAATGTAGTCTATAGCTGGAGTGAGCGCAACGCTCTCCATTGCCTCAAGGACTCTCTCTCTCCTCTGACTGGGTGTCAGTGGAATCTTGTGGACTGTGAGCGGCTCGGAGATGATACTGTAGATGCTTTGCTTTGGATTCAAAGACTCGTATGGGTCTTGAAATGTGATTTGCATCCTCTTTCGCAGTTCCTTAATCTCATTCCGGTCAAGCTGTGAGAGGTCTATACCACCATAGAAGACCTCCCCATCTGTGGGAATCTCTAGATGGAGCACACATCGTCCAGTTGTAGTCTTGCCACAACCAGACTCGCCGGCTAGCACGAGGATCTCTCCCTTCATTACGTCAAAGGTGAGTCCGTCAACAGCCTTGACGTAGAGTTCCTGCTTGTATAGCAGGGATGATAGAAAACCTACGTTCACCGGGAACCACTTGCGCAGATTGAGTATCCTGACAAGCGGTTCTCCCTCTCTGATTTCCGATAGCTGCTCGCTGAATAGTGAATCTCTCATTGCCATTCTTGTATCCTCCTACTCCAGATCTACCTTGATCTCACCTTTGAGCTGTTCCGCGAAGTGACATGACACGAACCTGCCGGGCTCAATCTCTTCAGAGACTGGCTCTTTTGCAGAGCAGATTTCCTTAGCATAAGGACAACGCGGATGGAATCGACAACCTGTCGGGGGCTCGATGAGATCTGGCGGCGAACCAGGAATTGAGGTCAGTGTTCTCTTCTCAGCCTTGACCATGCTGGGAATTGCACCAACCAAGCCCGTAGCGTAAGGGTGAATTGGGTCCTTGTAAACAGACACGACATCTGCCAGTTCGGCGATGCGGCCTGCGTACATGATTGCGACTTTGTCGCAAGTTTCTGCGATAACGCTGAGGTCGTGTGTGATTAGAATCAGTGACAGACCCAAGTCCTTCTGAAGCTTCTGCATAAGCTTGAGAATCTGAGCCTGAATTGTGACGTCCAACGCCGTCGTTGGTTCGTCAGCGATTACTAGGTCAGGGTTACAGGCAAGTGCCATGGCGATCATTGCTCTCTGGCGCATTCCACCACTGAACTCGTGAGGGTAGTTGTGGATACGACCAGGGTCCAGACCAACCATCTCGAAGAGCTTGGAGCATCTATCAAGTGCCTCTTCCTCAGTCACGTTCTCGTGCATGAGGATGGCCTCACCAATCTGCTCACCAATCTCGAATACTGGGTTCAGGGCATTCATAGCACCTTGGAAGACGATAGCTATGCTCTTCCATCGGATGTCACGCATCTCTCTTGCAGACTTTCGGAGGAGATCATCTCCCCTGAAGTAAACATTGCCTCCAACAATGTTGGCAGCAGGTGGGAGCAACTGCATAATCGAGTAGGCCAGCGATGATTTGCCGCAACCTGACTCGCCTGCAAGTCCAATTGATTCTCCTGCTTCAAGTTGAAGAGAAACATTGTCTACAGCCTTGACCAAACCCTTCTGTGTCTGGTAGTACATTCGTAGGCTCCTAATATCAAGAAGGTTCATAATTCTCGCTCCACCTTGGAATATGATTGGGATTACGAAATGGTTTCTCTTATCCCGTCAAGGTGCTGGTCCTTCTGTGTTCGACTTATATAAGTTGTCTTCTGAGCGGGGGACATTTGACGTTCTTCTTCACGATATTGATATCCGCGGCCAACTACAGAGCGATTTATTGCCGCAGAGATGGAGTAAAACATAGCTTGCATCTAGACTTCATAAATCGCACAGGTCGAAAATGGTAAAAGGAACCCGAACCGATTTGTCATGATTCACAATGAAGATCCGTGCTTTTCCCGAAACCAGAACTGAACCTAGAAAGAGACTTCTGTTGATCCCCATTATGCTGACCTTTGGCGGATACTTCCTCACATTTCTTCATCCGTATCTAATGTTCATCGGTGCAGTACTCTCGCTCGCCGGAGTTCTAAGTGTGTTCTTAGTAGGCATGGTTTTTGCTGACTTATGGGCCGCATCAAGGAGAACCAAAGACATCATCAAAGCACGTGAAGCACGAGGTGTTCCTGATACTGGGGGACCCATAGAAGAGGATCCATTTGTCGATACACTCGAAGAAGACATCGAATGAATCACATCATTGGATTTCATCATCGTTATTCCTATATTCCAATGTATTCACCTGATCAAGTCACGCCAGCATCTGATTTCCTGCCTTGCTCAAACCGTTCTTTCAGGTATGCATCCAACCTTCCCTTTATGTACACGGACAGTGACCTTTTTTAGGAGAGTAATCTGGTGGCTGACCAGTTGAACTAGTCAGGGAAAGACTGTTCCTGGTCCTACGGGTTCCCCTTGAACCTGATGGGAGCGGTTGGCCCCTTTGGAGGTAGCGATTTGTCTGAAATGAGAGAGACCGGTTGGAAAGACAGCAACTGGTACGTTAGTCTTACCGGATTTTGGAGAGAATACCGCAAACACAGAATCGGCATTCTTGGAATTCTTCTTCTGATGATGTTCATGAGCATGGCCATTTTCGCCCCATGGATTGCCACTCATGACCCTAGTCCCACTGCCAAGGTGGCTCCGAACTTCTTGGCGCCACAGTGGATGTCTATTTTCAATCCAGAAGGGGTCATAAGTCAAGAATACTTACCAGATACGTATCTGGAGGATCAGGACCTATGGACAGTTGATCCTGCGACCTCCAAATTCTACAC
>JAUVHR010000265.1 GCA_030593165.1 Candidatus Thorarchaeota archaeon | reverse complement strand
CACGGTCTTCAGCCGTGCGATCTCCCTGGCTGATCTACCTCGGCTTGGTTGAAATGGTTACGGTTTAGTACTTGATATAAAGATAACGCAGAATATCTCTGAATGACCTACGATTACCTTACTTTGTGGCTCATGTAGCTTGCAACAAGCGCAGTCAGAATCGCTGCGATGTTCACTGCAAGAGGATACACATACAGGGAATCAATGAAAGCTATAGTTGCCAACCATGAGGGAAGGTTGACTGCGTCTGAAATTCCAAATGGAACAAAGTAGAACATCAAGAATAGACATGTAAGAAGCGCCACCCCTGCGAACGTAGGCATATCTTCAGAGGATCTGGCAAATGCTGATAGTCTGGTCAACCAAGTTGTCTTTGCACGTTGGCGTCGTCGTACTCTCTTCTTGGATATTATGTGGGACCAGCGGTACATGGCCTCAGCCATGTAGACGTAAGCTCCACCAAGAACTGCCATGGCTCCTAGAGCAACTACGAGTTGGAGTTCAGCACTTAGAACCTGCACATACATCTGAGCATGCCATAGGACCGGAATCTGCACAAATCCTGCGATTCCAAGAAACATTATCATTAGTCCGGGCTTACTACCTCGCTTCCACCATACAGCTAATGACATGCGACAGCGAAATTAGGTGCCACGTTTAAACTTATCCACTTTACGAAAACAAACTAACCCATATCACGTTAGAAGATTCGCACAGCGATTGTAGAGCAAGAATAGACGGGGTTCTGCAAAGAGTTAAGATTACATAGTATTCTGTTCGTACTGAACAGAAGGGACAGTGTAGTGTCATTTGTATCACTGTTGAGAAACATGAGATTGACTATCTCAAGTCTATCTCGACGAGGGCTTGGCTACGTGGTTCTCTGCTGGATTGTGACCACGTTAATTGCATTTAGTCTTCGATCTCCTCGATGGAGTGGAAATCCCTTTGCCTATACAATCAATGTCGTCAATCTCATAGCAATCATTCTAGCCATCAGTGCTCCCCTGTTCCTTGGTGTTGGCCTCTTATTCTCTACTCCCCATGCGCGGAAACACCTTCTGACAATGACAGAGAGCACAGGATCATCACGTATGGCCTTCTCTATTACTACACTCACAGCACTTCTAGTGAACAGTATCGGGGTCACCATAATCATCATCGGTCTGTATCTTTCTGAACTGTTCCATTTTTGCGATATTGTAGTATTGACCTATCTCCCGGCTGTTCTTGCTTCAGCATTGGCGGTTTCCTCTATCCTTACTCTGCTCAGTATCCCCATTGCACTGTCTGTAGATGATTGGAGAATGAATACAGTTCTTGGATCCATTATGACCATTGCACTATCCTTCCTGGGCGTATCGAATGCAATCAGTTATGTGAGCTCAGCAAGTCGCGACCTTGCCATTTGGAGCCCTCATTATCTCGTCAGAGCTTTGACCCTCATTTTGTCTGGGTATGAGTTTGAGTCAGAGTACCGATTAGTCAGATACTTGGGGTACACTTTCACAATTCCTGAGATTGTCGTTCCCTTATTGGTTTACTTCTTGATTGCAGTCGTTCTGCTATTCCTATCTTTGAGGCATATTGACCTGAACCTCTCAAGATGGAGAGTCGTCATCGAGATGATATTGGTTGGTGAAGACAAATGGAACGAACTAGATGATTCCTCTGTTCTGGCTTCACGGACCTCAGAGACTGACGAGAGAAAACATCATTTGAGTGTGCTAAAGAAACAAAGGCAGCTCACTGTGGCCATTGTCATTCTGCTAGTGTTCTCGTCTTCTATGGGAGGGATAGTCCTTGGCTCTCAAAGGACTGCTGGCACAAGAGTCACACTCTATGAGAGTCCTGGTGGAAGTTCGATCATCCCACTTGGTCAATGGTTTGCAGTTGAAGTCTTAGTTCCAGCACCCACAGCACCTCTTGAGAATGTGATAAACTGGGGAGCTGATATTCTGGATTGGGGTGACTCTCCGGACACTGTAAGAATTCAATACCTATTCTCCAAGGTGAGCCTGAATGAGTTCTGGGCAATGAATGAGACCGAGAAAAGCAATCTTGTTGACAGTGACCATAATAGGTCGATTTCAGATTGGAATAGCATAAATGGATATGAAGCACTAGGAGAGAACTCTGGACAATATGTGTGTGCATTCAGAGTATCAGATCCAGAGGGAAACTCAACTGCTCGCATCCGATTCTTTTTGGAGATTCTACGACGAGTGGAATAATCCTGGCATATCAGAATTCAATAATCAGGCCATTCCGTTGAGCGTTCATACTCGTACGCAGGTTAAATCTTGTATTGAAAACTGCAGTTCCAACGTCTTCCTGTAGGCGACGTTAGTTTGGCAAGAAAGGCAGCGGCTGTCCGCTGCTACTTTCCTTTTTTTCTTTGCAAAGGAAAAATATTCTTCTTTTTCTTTTGCCTTTGCAAACTCAATTCCTCACAAAGGAAGAATAACGAAAACCACATTTCTATATAGATAGGCATTGTACGAGTTCATATTGCGTGTCATAGATGGACGTTTGATGAATCAAGTTCGACCATCATCGCTTTGGACTGGTTTCAATGATGATTGTTGGGAGGTAATCTGAATGAAGAAGATTGGAGGAAAAACAGGGTGAGGGAGATCCGAGAAAACGATGATTCAGAGATTGAATCTCGTGAGAGATTACTGACTCCTGAGGAGCTAGAGGAGTTCGTAGAGAAGTTCAATGAGGGGTTCTTGACTTCTGAGAAATGTGATAGAATTCTCAAGAAGCATAATGAGGAACGAAGGTGGGCTGAAGATGATTCAGAAGAAATTGAAAGTCTACGCCCTCACGAGGCACATCGGTTGTACTTTGAAGAAGGAATGACTCAGAAAGAGATTGCTGAGCATTTTGGTTACAAAACTGCAAAACCAATCAGTCGTATGTTCAGAGAGCAAGGATGGTCAATCAGAAAACCAATTACATACAAGGATTTAGACCCTGCAGAAGTTCACAGATTATACTTTCAAGAAGGGCTCACGCAGGAAGAAATCGGTGAACATTTCGGATTCAGATCTGCATATCCAATTCATTGCATCTTCAAAGAGAGGGGGTGGATGGCCGAACCGAATAGGGTTTTCAAGAACGTGGAACCATCAGAAGTTCATAGACTGTACTTTCAAGAAGGACTCACACAGAAAGAAGTAGCTGAGCATTTTGGTTACAAAACTGCATGTGCGATTCAACGAATCTTCAAAGAGGAGGGGTGGGAAGTCCGACCCCCGGAAAAATTCTTAGCCATAGACCCTTCGGAGGTTCATAGACTATATTTCGAGGAGGAGAGGTCTCTAAGAGATGTAGCTCGTACAATGGGTGAACCTCTTAGCAGAGTTTGGAAGTTCTTCAAATGGATGGGGTGGGAAACAAGGAAAACAAGATATGAGAGCGAAGAAGAGCTTGTGGCTGCTAGAAGGACACAGCAAGATAAAAGATTACGGGAAATCGAATACCTAAGGGATGCGATATTTGGACCTGAATGTATAGTTTGTGGAAAAGAAAAACAAGTTATCCATAGAAAAGATGGTGTCAAGCATGATTCAAACCTTCTTTGGAGCAAAACAGGTTTGAAGTCCTTAATCCCGGAAGAATGGGCTGCACTCTGCAAACCATGTCATAAAATAGTTCATGGTTTGATGAGAACAAGTGATTTAGGATGGGATGATATCTATCCAATAATAAAAGAACTAATTCGAAGCCTTGAACCTAAGGATGAATAAGCTTACTGCCACGTTTCCACCATACTGCTAGGCTCATGTCACTCTACCTTGGCTCTGTGGGTTGGCCCGTCAGTCATGGGTTCCAACTTTAAGGTTTTGGAACGAAAAGCTAAGCACTAGGTTTGCTTCCTATCACCTTAAACCAGAACTCATGGCTCTCAGTTTCGATTATTTCGAATCCAGACCTTTCTAGTAATCTAGAGATACTATCCAAGGACTGTCCTTCTCCTCGATTTACAGCATAACTGATCTTCGAATCGAATTCATCCGGGAGAGCGAACTCTGCTCTAAACACAAATCGCTCCTCCTCACAATCTATGTGGCAGCCAAGGATGGATATTTTTCCACTTGGTTTCAACACTCTAAAGCTCTCATCTACGACAGTCTGTTTTGTTTCAACATCCTTCATGTATGATAAAGAAAACCAGAGGGTCACAACATCGATTGTGCAATCATTAAAACCAAGTTGTCTTCCATCACCAGTAATCCATATAGAATCTGGTTCGTAGATCATAGCACCTCTGATCTTACTGATGTTCAAATCCACTGCGATTACTCTAGAACCTTCTATCCTAGAAACAAGACCCTCGCCACCTCCTCCAATATCCAAGATAACCCCTGGTTGCCTGATTCTTTGTAATTGTAATTTCTGGACAGGGGTCTTGAAGGATACAGAGTTCGAACTCACAATTACTCCTCTCTTGGCTCTTAGACACTCACGTTGTATGTCACAAAATCTTCTGACAAGACCTTGTCCAATGTTTGGACTAGGAAGTCTGCGTTCTCTTCGGTGAAAACCATGGGTGGTTTAATCTTCAGAACATTGTGAAGGGGTCCGTCAGTGCTAATCAGAATCCCATTGTCACGCATTCTCTCTATGACGTATGTAGCTTCCTCTGCGGCCGGAGTCAGACTCTCTCTGTCAAGAACTAGCTCGACACCAATGAATAGTCCCAATCCACGGACATCTCCAATGATTTGATGCTTCTCTTTTAGTTTCTCGAGACCACTCTTGAGATGACTGCCCACACTGAGGGCTTTGGCCTGGAGATCTTCTGATTCTATGACATCAAGAACTGCCATACCCACAGCACATGAAACCGGGTTTCCTCCGGTTGTGGAAAAGAACTCCATACCTTTGTTAAAGGATGTAGCTATCTCAGGAGTGGTTACGACCGCAGCCATGGGATGACCGTTTCCAATGGGCTTACCGAGTGTAACAATATCCGGTACGACTCCTTGAGTTTCAAATCCCCAGAAATGTGTCCCAACCCGACCAAATCCCACCTGAACCTCATCAGCGATGCAAACTCCCCCAGCTTCCCTGACATACTGGAATGCCTCTTTCAGGTACTTATTCGGAAGTATAATCTGACCTCCACAACCGAGCAATGGCTCGAAGATGAATGCG
>JAUVHR010000230.1 GCA_030593165.1 Candidatus Thorarchaeota archaeon | reverse complement strand
GTCAGCAGCGTATATTGCCACAAGCTCGTTAGCGTAGGTCTTGTTTCTTGGACCAAATAGGCGTTCGAAGTGAGCGGCCCCGTAATTCCGTTCGTCATGATTGCCGGGGATGATTACGTTGGGTATGGCCAGCCCGCTGATAGCGTCAGCGAATGCTTCAAACTCCTCTGAAAGCCCTTCGGAGGTGAGGTCCCCAGTGATTAGAATTAGAGGGGATTCGACATTTGATGCCTCCTTCTCAATGTGGTCAATTACGTTTCGAAAGTCTTCGACTTCAACACCAGCCTCACCGATATGCACATCACTCATGTGAAAGATTGTCATCCGTTCTCCGGACAATGTGTGGCAGCCTCCAATAACAGATAGAGATATGCCGTCAGGCTCTGTTGGGAACTGATAAGGATTCGGACGAATCGAGATGGTTCTTTCGGCTCCAGATTGTTGGCGCTCTGTGTACTTCAAACGGATAGATATCTATATTGACAGGAACTTCGCTGAGTCCGTACATGCACCTCAAAGAAACAGCAACGCCTGCGATACTCATCGATTTCTCGAAACTTGTTAACAACATCAAATTCATGTCAGAGAAGGCGGAAGATTTCGGTGTCAATCTTCGCCCTCACATTAAGACACACAAGTGCGTAGAGATAGCAAGATTACAGAGAGAACACGGAACAAAGGGCATCACGACTGCGACTCTAGGGGAGGCTGCACATTTCATCCAAGCGGGCTTCGATGATGTCACACTTGCGGTTCCAATATCTACAGATATGATTGAACATGCCATCCAGCTCTCCCAGAAATCATCACTGAAAATCCTAGTGGATCATCCCCACGCAGTTGAACAACTTGCGTCCAAGACAAGAGGCAAAGATGTGATCCTAGATGTTCTACTGAAGGTCGACTGTGGTTATCATAGGTGCGGTGTGGATTCGGAATCCGAAACCGCTGTTAAGATTGTGAGGAAAGTCATTGAGTCGCCCAACCTTGCCTTTGAAGGCATATTGACTCACGCGGGACATTCGTACAGCACAGCGAACATAGATGAGCTAGTAAAGATAGCGAAGCGGGAACAGTCAGTGATGGTCCGTTTTGCCAGGACTCTTTCAAGAGAGAATACGGAGATGAGACCGCGAACTGTCAGCATAGGCTCAACGCCAACAATGATGGTGACTGATGAAATGCAGGACGGTATCACAGAGATCCGACCGGGGAACTACGTCTTCTTTGACTATACTCAGGTAATGTTAGGTTCATGCAACGTGGAGGATTGTGCACTGACGGTTCTGTCAAGTGTCATCAGCTCATATCAAGACCGAGTCATTATCAATGCTGGTTCAACCGCGCTGTCTTATGATCCAGGTCCTCGACACATAGACCCGAATTGCGGATACGGAAGGATCTTTGATAGATATGAGGCGTCCATTCTCGCAAGTGATACTCTAATCGTATCGTTATCGCAAGAACATGGAAGAGTTGAGACTGGTCAACGGTCTCCACTTAGCAACGCACGGATTGGACATCGAATTAGAATCATTCCGAATCACTCATGCCTGACAGCAAATCTCTTTGAATGCTATTCTGTGATGAGGGAATCCGAGGTTGTAGCTAGATGGCCAAAATATGGAGGACGTTCGATGGATTCCACTCACTGAGTTGAAAGCAATTACTCCAGTTCAGGTCCTTTTTCCCTGAATATGATAGCAGCGCAAAAGGGGCATGCCTTCTGCATACCTTCTTTGAGGGGCCAAGGAAGCTCTCTGTTGCATGAAGGACAAGATGAAACAGATTTCACAGGTGTACGTCTTTTCTTCGTGTATACAATCCCCCTGCTGAGGTCTATCTGTCCCAGGAACTTGCCTGCCATGGTCATGTCTTCGAGAACAGCGATGATCCGGTCACTGTCAATGCCGGTTGCTTCAGAGAGCATCTCCAGTGTTGCTTGATCCCGGCCTCGGAGGATTAGGAGTACAGCTTGCGCAAATGGCACGGAACGGGGTGTGACAATTGTGGATGTTGACGGATCCATCAGTGCTGAGGGCGGGTCATGACGTGATAGAATCTCAATCGATTCGGCAATGTCCACTGACGCTACACGCAGCTCTGCTGCGGCCTCTTCTACGCCAATCTCTCCTCGCTCTTCAAGTAGTGTAGCAAAGCGTTCAAGTGTTTCACCTATAGTTTCATCCCGGAATCCTTTCTGAACGAGCCATACACCAAGTCCAGTCTCAGGTAGACCTAAACCCACCCAGAGCACTATGGCAGATGCCCAACTTGGGGCAACATCGTGCAGTACTCCTGCAGACATGACCAGCAGTATAAGACCCACCACGAATGAAACAAGAATCAGGATAACGCCAAACCATTGCGTATGCTGGGGTTTCACCTACGACACTCCCACAAAGGAGTTATCCTGAAACACTGTTATAGATTGTGCCTTTATACCACCTTGTTCCTGTTTGAAGACCATCTGAATCAGGGGGGTATCTAGTACAGAAAGTATTAATTAGGCTGAACACACAGTGGCCAGTAGCGTACCAACGGTCCAAGTAGGATGAGATGTTATGGTAATTGACAGAGAGGGTGCGACTTCTGCAATCATACTGAATTTCGAAGGAAGCAAGCCTGTTGAGTTCCCGCCCGAGTTTGTGGCGGAAATCGGCGAGAGTGCTGCACTAACTGTTCTTCATCACAAGGACAGAGTCGTCAAGCTGTTCCCAGTATCAAGCGACGACATCTATCTCCTTCGTATTGAGATTAGCGACCTATCGCGCAACTTCCTGAAACAGTTGAACTTCTCGTTCAACGATGCAAAGTTAAGTGACATCATATTCACAACGGGCGTCTGTTTGAGAGGCGAGCGCTGCTACTATGAGTGCTACTTTGTTCCAGACCAGCTTGAGAAAACACTCAAGGAACTGGAAGATAGTCTGAGGAAGATCCCAGGCGTATCAAGAGTTGTACTTAGGAAGGTAGAGTAGAAACGTTCTATCCACACTAGCACCCGTCTCTGCACTCAAACCGAAGACCTTTGTGACATGCATGTATATAGAGCGCAGCGTCTGATTTCCAGATGAAGCGTCCTACCAACTAAAGCAGGACGCCAAGTTGAGAACTAGTGGAAACCTATTTCCAAGCAGGCATTCCGGCCATGTGTTCGTCTGTTTTCTTTTCTGCCTTTGAGCGTTCAATCTTTTCTCGTTCCATCCAGAAATGAATCATACCTTCACGGACTTCATTACGTGGTTTGAGATCACCATCTGCAGTACTACAGTAGACACAGCTTGGATTATCCAGCTTATGACCACCGAACTCTTCCGGCTTTGTCATAGGCATTCCACACGAAATACATTGTTTCGTCATCTAGTATCACCTAACAAAGTGAGGGTTTCGCTATGCTAATAAGAAGCTAAGGGGAAGAATCTATAGGCGTTTCGTCCAATAGCTCTGTATGCCCTCTCGTGACCAGATTCAGAATCAGGTAATGCTTCTTCTCGATAGGCAACCCTGCCATGGATACGAGCTTCGACGACTCCTCAATCCACTTGTCGGTGAGATTGAGATGACTAGGCTTTATCGAATACTGAAAACGATGAAGAATGATGGACTCGTAGACGTATCCAAAACGAAGGGTCCCTATGGTCCTGAAAGAAGGATATATCGAGTGGGACCAAGAGGAGAGAGGTATCTTCGAGGTGTCCTCAAAGACGCCATGGGAATCGTCCTCCACTTCTACGATGCATTCCGACTGCACTCCTTCAAGGAGCGTCTGGGGGAGCTAGAAGAGATCAGGTTCGAACGGCCAGAAGGAGAAATCCTAGTGAGCATGGTTTCACCACTGATGATGGGCAACAAGGGAATGAAGATGATGCTTCATCAGTTTGGGGAGAAACGACCTATTCATGTCATTGGCGACACAACAGTATGGGAGCAACTCAGAACACCGTTCACACGGGTGGAAGGAACCCTTTCTGACATCAAATGCCGCAACTCGCAATTCACGGAGGTCTGGCTGCTAGGAACGCCTCATCGCTCGGAACTCCCAAGTGCTGTTGTTGAGATGAAGCGTGTCTTAAAGGAAAAGGGAGTACTGCGACTTGTTGCACCATTCGCATTCTTCGATGAACCCGAGAGTCCCACGCTGGAGGCATTCATGCGACTTACGGCTACTCACCTATTCCCAGATCTAGGTGTGGTCGAGGGATCAGAGATTAGTGCACTATTTGAGCAGCTATTCGAAGACTGGGGGATTGTGCGATTCCAACCCGGCTTGGTCGAGTTCTGGGGAGTCGATGTTCCATCAACAAAGAGGGACGTGTAGGAGCCCAGCCAATAATGACAGATTTCGCTCAACTGGCAGATACTCTCGACGGAGTGAGTGGTGTTTCATCTCGGACGAAGAAGATTGCAATTATTGCGGACTTCATTCGCACTCTGAGCCCAGATGAGGTTTGCATTGCAGTTCAGTTCTTGTCTGGAAGAGTGTTTGCGGAGAGGGACCAGAGAAGTCTCAACATATCTTGGTCAGGCTTATTCAATGCACTCAAACAGGTCATTGGATTTGATGACCCAGAGTTTTCATCAGTCTACGGCGGGGATGCTGGAGAGGCAATCGCACGACTCATTGAAACCACTTCATCTGTTCGTCAGACTTCACTTGTTGATGACTCCCTCACGATTCGCCATGTGGGAGAAAGCCTTGAGAGAATAGCATCCATTTCAGGCAAAGGATCAAAGAGAGAGAAAGGGGCTGTATTGATTCGGCTGTTCAGTTGCTCTAGCCCGAGAGAAGCTAAGTACCTTGTTGCGATTATCCTTGGAGACCTCAGGACTGGTGCATCAGAAGGCATCGTTGCCGAAGCGGTGGCCAAGGCCAGCAACTCGGGCGGCAAACTCGTGAGAAGAGCATGGCAGTTCTTGGGCGACCTAGGAAAAGCAGCAGAGCTTGCCATGACGGGGGGAACGAAGGCTCTAAGAAAGGTTTCAATCAGGAGAATGAGCCCAGTTAAGCCAATGCTAGCGGCTCCTGTTGAAAGCCTTGAAGTGGCCCTCGAAGGCGGACCACTGGCACTAGAGTTCAAATTTGACGGCGCAAGAGTGCAGATACACAAGGATGGCAATGAGGTCAGGATATACTCCCGAAAACTCCAAGATGTTACGGAGAGTCTTCCTGAGATTGTCACGCTTGTTCAGAAAACCATCAGCGATAATGCAATACTAGACGGAGAAGTAGTAGCTGTGGACTCGATGGGACGGCCGTATCCATTTCAGGTGGTTATGCGACGTTTCGGGAGAACGCAAGAAGTCGAAGTCATGAGCCAAGAAATCAGGGTAATGCTTCATCTTTTTGATCTGCTTTCCTTGCGGGATGAACCACTTGTTGACAAATCCTATGAAGAGAGACGGAAGATCCTAGAGAGTCTGGCACCTCCTGAGCTAGTGGCTGAGAGAATCGTCACTGATGATCCAAAAGAGGCGGTTGCGTTTTTCCAGCGAAGTAGAGAAGAGGGGCACGAAGGGCTGGTTGCGAAGAAGCTCGATTCCCCGTATCTTCCAGGAGTGAGAGGAAAGAACTGGTTCAAAATCAAGCACACACTGGATACTATGGATATGGTTGTGATTGCAGCAGAATGGGGATATGGTCGAAGAGCCAAGTGGTTGTCAGACTACCACCTAGGAGTCATCGATGATGAAACCGGGGAGTTCATTATGGTTGGCAAGACGTTCAAGGGGCTCACCGATAAGGAACTTGAGGAGATGACGGAGAGACTCCTCGAC
>JAUVHR010000196.1 GCA_030593165.1 Candidatus Thorarchaeota archaeon | reverse complement strand
CTGCAGATTTGGCTGCCCGAAGCTATGGCAGGTCCAACAGCTGTTTCTGCCCTCATACACGCGGCGACAATGGTAAAAGCTGGTGTGTACATCTCTGCTCGATTCCTGCTTACAATGGCTGAGGCTGCTGGAGGCGGGAGTCATGAAGAAGAGGCAGCGATAGTCGTTCTTCAGCTCCCCGGTCTAGAGGCTGCGGCTCCGTTCTTCATGGTCGTTGCATTGATTGGTGGAATCACTGCCTTCATGACAGCGACAATGGGGATGGTGTCCAACGAGCTGAAGCAGGTTCTTGCATTCTCCACGCTGAGTCAGTTAGGCTACATGATTCTTGCAATTGGCACAGCTGGACTTCTCGAGCACTATGAACATGCCCTATCCGCGAGTGTGATACATATCGTCGCTCACGGAGCCTTCAAGGCAGCGCTGTTCTTAGCTGCGGGTGGAATCATACATGCGGTTCATACGAAGTATATGAGTAATATGGGCGGTCTCAAGAAGTATATGCCCAAGACATTCTATGTCATGCTAATTGGGGTATTCGCGTTATCAGGTATACCGCCGTTCTCCGGTTTCTGGTCGAAGGACTCCATCATTGAGTACACATACCATCTTGCACTGCACAGTGAGTTCGGCCTGCTCCTATTCATCCTCGCTGTGGCTGCTGCGGCCTGCACGATATTCTACAGCATTAGGCTGATTGGCATCGTCTTCCTAGGCGACTCCGACAAGTCGGACGATGACCACGATGACGACTCAATCCATCACTCTGAGGAAACAGAAGAGCATACCGAGGAACACCATGGGGAAGCTCATCATGCAACTCCGCATGACCCGGGTCCAGCAATGATGATTCCTGTCATCCTCTTAGCAGCATTTACTGCCTTAGCTTTCCCAATTCTTGCGTACGTTCAGGGAATGGCTTTGACTGGTGGTTTGATCTCAGCCGCTCTTTGGGGAGAAGTCATGGTTGAGATGGTAGTTATCAAGTTCAGCGCAGAGGGAATAGTACCTTTCGTGATTACACTTGGTGCTCTCGCACTTGGCGGCATTCCCGGATACCTCATCTACATCAAGGGTGCTGGCAAGAACAACACGAAGATTCCCGAAGCTGGAATGAAGCGACGTCTCTACAACTTCCTCAAGCACCGTTGGTACATCAACGAAGCCATGTACTGGGTAGTGAACAAGTTCCTTAACTTCGCCGAGTGGTGGCGTGTAAAGATTGACGATGTAATCATTGATGGTATTGACTTCCGTTCAGCAAGTCTGGCTATCACGCTGTCCACAAAGATCCGCTGGTTCGATGATAACATTGTGGACGGATTTGCTGAGGGCGTATCCACAAAAGCTGTTTCAACATCGCAGAGCGGTCAGGAATTCCAGACCGGCAGAATAAACGACTACGTCTCGGTGCTCATATTCGGGATGGGCCTGCTGGTTCTTGTTGTACTAATCATAATGGGGGTGCTATGAATTGCAAATCGACTTTAGTGCATTCATACTCTCACTGCCGATTGGCATCCTACCCTTGATGCTATTCATTCCCCTCCTTGGTGCTCTAATCATTCTTCTACTTGGCGGGAAAATCGCTCGAGTAGTCACTCTAGTCACTACAATAGTTGAGATGGCGTTGGCAGTCATACTCGCATTGGGCATTGACCCGGCAACTCAGTTGACCGACCCGAGCGGAGGAGTTCTCGGATGGACATTCCGAATGGGTACAATTGGAGTCGACCCAATCAACGACCCTGGTCTTCAGATCGTTCTTGGCGTAGATGGCATCTCTGTAACCATGATTGTACTTGCCAACTTGGTAGTTCTCGTTGCCGCGATGAGCTCGAATCATATCACAGAGTCAAAGCGGTCCTATTACGCTCTATTCCTGCTTATGCAGACAGGGCTTCTTGGAGTCTTCATGTCAATCGACCTGTTCGGTTTCTTCATCTTCTGGGAACTGGTTCTAATCCCAATGTTCTTCATCATTGGACAGTGGGGCGAGGAAGGATGTCAGCACGCAGCTGTCAAATTCTTCATCTACACGCATCTTGGTTCAATGGTGATGCTTGTCGGATTCTTTGCTCTATACTTCTTGGGTGGGAACACATTCAACATGGTAGAGCTAAGGAACCTTGGTCTACCGGTTGATGTGCAGATTGGTTTCGCCCTTGCCGTCTTTATGGGTGCTGGAGTCAAGCTTCCAGTCTGGCCTCTGCATAATTGGCTTCCATATGCTCATGTCAAGGCACCGACTCCTGGTTCCGTCATCCTCGCTGGAATTCTCCTAAAGATGGGTGGCTATGCCTTCATCAGACTAGGACTATGGATGATTCCAGATGGATTCGTTAGGCTGAGCATTCCATTTGCAGTACTTGCCATATTCACATGTATCTACGCGGCCTTCACTGCCATGGCACAAACGGATCTCAAGAGCTTGGTCGCCTACACATCAATCAATCACATGTCTTGGGTCTTGCTGGGAGTTGCTGTTGGTGCAGCTGGACTGATTGCGGGCGCAACAGGTAGTGTTGTAGCAGCTGCGAATATTGCGATACAGGGAGCCGTGTTCATGATGTTCTCGCACGGCACCATAATCTCAGTCATGTTCATTCTTGCTGGACTGTTGAAATATACAGCCGGCTCTCGTGAGATACCACAGATTAAGGGTCTCATGGAACGCGCTCCACGGATTTCAATCCTCTTGATTCTTGCCTCCTTCGCAGCATTTGGACTGCCTGGGTTCAGCGGATTCATCGCGGAGCTCCTGATAATAGTTGGAACCGTTCCGGTCTACCTTTGGGGAGGCATCATCGCTTTTGGCATCTTCATCACAGTAGGCTATCTGCTGTGGACACTCAATAGAATCGTATTCAGCGACCCAGATCCAGAGAGCGATGTGAAGGAAGCTCCATGGAGCGACCTCATTGCCCCAATTCTGATGATGATTCCCGTTCTGATCTTGGGACTCTGGCCAGACCTGATTCTGGACCTAGTAGCCCCTGTCGCACAATTCATACTAGGTATACTACCAGGGGGTTAAGCAATGCAAGTACTCGACATGTTCCTGAACTTCATCCGGTCAATCTTCGGACCCTTTAGAGACCTGACTCTAGCGATTATCCCCGAGAGCTGGATTGCATCGCTGCCAGCACTTACTCTGATTGTCTTTGCGTTCCTTGCGTTGCTTGTTGGTCTGAAGCGGTCTCCCCTGATCATCAGTTTCATTGGAGTCGCACTTGCGATATTGCAGATGTTTCTCTTTGATACCTATACCGATTCATTTGGCGGTCTGTTTGCAAGAGGTCCGTTTGCAGACTTCTTCATCTACATCATTCTGATAGTTGGATTCCTCGTTCTGATGTCGGCCACGCAGTTTGGTGGCGACAACGGCACATACTGTTTCATGCTTCTCATGTCCTTTGCAGGAGCCATTTGGGTAGTCATGGCTACTGACCTGATTGGTTTGTTTGTGGCTTGGGAGCTCATGTCAACACCGACTTACGTGTTGGCAGCACTAGGTCCACATAGGGGCGCAGTTGATGGTGCAGTCAAGTACTTCGTGATGGGTCTTCTATCGACGACCCTGCTCGTGTTTGGCATTGCAATCATCTTTGGTGTTACTGGCTCAACGAGTCTCGTAGTGATGAATGAGGTCATTCGCATCGCATGGGCTAGTACTCCTCTCGCACCTCAGGCGTATCCAGTGCTCCTTGCAATGGTGATGTTCGTTATCGCCTTTGGCTTCAAGGTAGGAGTGTTTCCGGGCTGGATGTGGGTTCCTGATACTTACTCGACTGCGGATGGGAGCGTAGTTGCCTACTTGGCAGGTGCAACGAAGAAAACGGGTGTCAGTGCTCTGATGCGGATCCTGCTCTTTGGAATGTTCTTTGCTCGGTTCGAGTGGACCTTCCTCATAGTGATAGTAGCGATTCTCACAATGGTGATCGGCAATTACTTTGCACTATCACAGAACAACATCTCTCGAATGCTTGCGTACTCGAGCATCGCTCAGATTGGATATCTCTTCATTGGTATTGCAGTCTATACGCCAATGGGTGCAGCCTCAGCTATGTTCTACTCGTTCGTTCATGCTCTGATGAAATCAGGAGCGTTCATACTGATTTGGGCCATGTCCATGAAGATGGCCAAAGAGATCACTTACGATGACCTAAGGGGTCTATCGAAGAGGGCACCACTTGCGTCAGCTCTCTTGCTGTTCCTTATGCTAGCTCTTGCAGGTGCACCACTAACGGTCGGGCTTACTGCAAAGTGGATACTCTTCCAGAGTGCTTTGGAAGTTGGTTACTGGTGGCTCGCACTGATTGCCGCGCTTAACACAGTGTACTCCTTGGGCTACTATCTCAGAGTGATTAGGTACAGCTACATGAGGGAGCCAACTGATGAGACGCCATTGAAACTGCCCAAGATTCCATTGATTGCAGTTACCCTTTGCGTTGTAGGTCTGGTGGTTCTGTTCATCTTGCCGAGTCTTGTATTGGACTATGCCTTCCTCGCAGCCTTTGACCTGCTTCAGCTGCCTTTGCCATAGGTGGCAACAAGTTCCTTGATGTGATCCAATAGGATCTGATTCAAGGTGTACTCTGCTTCATCGTAGTCACGAAGCTCGAGGATTCTTACTCTGGCTCTCTTAGCCTCCCTCAGTAAGAAGTCTTGTATGAGTCTGGTTGCCTGGTATTCATCCTCCCGAATGTCAGGCTCATCGCTAACAGTCATTAGACCAGTGGAATCCCGCTTTGACATGAACATGGTCTTGTGAATGTTAGGAGGTAGATTGACCACAATCTCAAGAACGCCCTCGCCTATGTCGCCAAGAGACCCCGGTATGACATGGACTCCCTCAATGATTGCTTCTGTGCCTTCACTGAGAACGCGACCTGTGAATTTCCTCAAGACCGGGCTAATCAACTCAGTCTGAGCTAGATAGCCTCTGACAATGTCTGCTAGGTCTTGGTCTCCAGTCTTTCTGTGTTTGTGAGCTTGGTATGTGTGACAGAACAACTCGGGGTGCTCGTCCTTGGAAAGGATGCTTCTCAGAACTTGTCGAAGTGTGTCTGTGCTCAGGATTCTTGTTGCGCCCAGATTTGAAATCATTGACATCGCTAGCATCGATTTGCCAGTTGCAGATGCACCCTCAAGAACAAGGACAACCGGAGGTATTGGATTGTCTTCTTGACGACGTAGTGCATCATATCTCAATACCAGTTCGAATCGGGACTGCAATTCCTTTCCAATTGTTTTCAAACCCATTCTGGTTTTCTCTAGAACTGTCCATTCGTGAACTGGATTCGCCTTGGACAAGTCATGTGAGAGCTCTTGAACTACCGTTGCGATTTGGCTGTGACTCAAACCAGCGAGACGCAGTTTGCCCCTGATGATGTTCACGGGGAACGGCATTATCTCGCCTCGGTAGTTGACTCTCATTGCAGATTCCCTCGTTGAAGGGTGATTATTGTCGTTGTGAAGTCGTGAATTCTAGTCATCATCAGTCAATTCCATATTCTGACGAGGTAAAACCTCGATGCCTAGCGAATTCCATTTTAGGTTTTGTCTTAGATGTGATTCATGCTGATTATACCGATTACGAACCCAATATTTCCTCCGCGGCACGCCTTTTCCTCCAGCGGCCGAAGCCCTTGACAAGTCCAAGAACGGCTCCTACAGCAGCGATACCCTCACCTACCCAAATGACAATAGTTAGAGGGCTTGGTGGCGGATTTGAATTCTGAACGATGTAGGTGTGTGTGTCGGAAGTCGCCCAATTGTTCGAATTGTCTCTGGCTTTTACTCTATACTGTACTGAGGCTCCAATTCCCTGATGTGGGATAGGAGCCGACCATTGGGCATCGCTTTGACTCATAATAACTTCCACCCATGTTGTAGTTTCGCCAACCTTGTACTCTAAAATTGCCTCTGCCACTCCACTTTCATCGGTTACAGTCGCAGTCACTATCACATCATCTATTTCAGTTGGTTGACTAGGACTTTGGGAACATCCTATTATCGGTCCCACTGTGTCGGGTGCACTTACATCATATGAGATTACACTAGAGGACGCCCAATTCCCTTCGCCATCTAAGGCATAGATTTTGTAATGCACTGTCACTCCTGCTAATTGACGAGGGATGGTCGCAGTCCAATCGTTTCCGGTTTGATGAAGCATCGTTAGATTTGTCCAAGTGATTTGGTTATCCAATGAAAAGGACAAAGTGACTTCAGCGACTCCACTTGGATCAATAACAGTTGCTGTCACCATCACATGATTCTGATCTGTAGGCTCATCTGGGTCGTGAACAACATCATCTATCTCAGGACCCAATACATCGGAAGTCCAAACGGAATAGCTCTCTGGTGATGAAGAGGTGTCTTCTGTGTTTGAAGCTACATCAACAGCTGAAACATAATACTCAACTTGTG
>JAUVHR010000121.1 GCA_030593165.1 Candidatus Thorarchaeota archaeon | reverse complement strand
AACACCAGCAACATGCATATGATTAGGAGAACTCCTTTACCCTTCATCGAGAACACCTTCGCATCCATTCATGCGTTGTATTATTGACCCCCTTTCATTCTTTTTGATTCTAATCTTTCAAAGGGGTCCATGGGTTCTTTTGGAATCCCCCATCTTGCAACAGGAAGGCAGAAGAGGAGGAGAAGTGGGATTGGGATGTTTCCATTTTCTAGACGTAATACAGGGAAGAAAGCTACGAATCCCATAGAAGTCAGAGAGTACCCCCACATTCCGCGGGAGAGAGCCGGTATGAATCTTATCTGACTGCGGAGACTAGAGCCCTCTCACTACATCATGCCAGCCAAGCACTTCAATTGGCTGTACTATTGGGGATGAGCATAGGAGCAGTCCTCTCAGGGCCTACTCAACTGGAATTTGGTGACTGGTAGAGAGATGGGGGCGACTCCACCTAGGTCGTTCCATCTTTCCCATGTACCCCCACCCTAACCAGTGGCCTCAATATAGTCCTCGGTCTTCCTGCTTGAAACAGAAGTCTGACGCCAACATGAAGCTCTTGAGTCGTCATATCGAGGATTGTTTCCCCTCTTGCACACTAGAGTACGAAGGTCAGCATGCTTAGGAATGTTATGATGATTGTCAGGATGGCACAGTTCACACAAGCCCCTTCCTGTAACTCCTTCCTGTCTTGCTTGCTGAGCTTCGCCGAATCAACAACTTCCTCTTCTTTCTCGTCAGTCATATGGATGCACCAATATCCCCGTGGTATATGTACGTATTAAAGCTAAGCCTTACGTTTCTAGTCTTTCGCTCACCTAAATCTAAGAAACGCCACTCACATTTTGTCATCCAGCTATTCCTTAGAGCAATCTGTTCTATTATTGCCGCGCCCAAATGATTTATGATTGGTTGCGACATACACAAGACAGCACCATTTCCCCTAGGAGGCTAATCCAATCTTCAATTATGCAGAAGTTACCATTCGACGAGCAGAGCTAAGCGAGGTTGGTCTCGTAAGGAAAATCATCGAAGACGCGTACAAGCCAATCAAGAAGAAGCTTACTCGAGTTCCTGGTGCTCTCGCTGAAGATATGGGGAAGATTTCTCGCCAGATTCAGATGGGAAATGTCTACGTGGCACTCGTGGGCGAGCAGATTGTGGGCACAATGAGGGTCTCTCTAAGGGGCCAGCGCGGAGTAATCGAAAGACTCGCGGTACGTCAAGATTTCCGGGACAGAAGAATCGGAACCATGATGGTCAATTATGCTGAGAATCTCCTTGATCACATGAACGCAACATGCATTGAGATTGAAGTCTATAGCAACCTGGAGTACCAAGGAACATTCTACAAGAATCTAGGCTATGGTGAAATCCGCAGGCTTGTCCGCAGGGGCGAGGAGATCATTGTTATGTTCAAGGATCTCAATGAACCCGAGGTTGAGGAGGAGCCCCCTCTCTAAGGTATTATTTCACACCCGTTGTTGAACTCTGGATAGTCAAAGGTATCCAAAGAGATTTGTCCGTCTTCGATTAACTTGGCAACTCGAGGCATTTGACCTCTCAGTGTGGAGATGAGGTGCTTGACGGTGTCGCAGACCTTGTAGAATCCTTCATCTCCCCAGAGTCTTTGTCTATTCGCAAACAAGCATCTCCCGCCGCAGATTCCGAATTCCTCGCATGAAGGGCATGGCTCTTCGACCTGCATCACATCCCGTAAAGTGCTAGGGGCAGTTGCTCGAATATCTCCAACAATTGAGAACTCCCAGTCTGGTGAGATTGGGCAGATTCCAATTGATCCATCAACGTGAATGGCGAAGGTATCAAGGCCAGATCCACATCTGAGTCTGGATGACTTACCGGTGAGAAGAGAATACATAACTGGAAGAAATGGGACGATGCCTTCGATGATTCCATCTTCCATCTTTTCTACCCATTCATTGACCAGGAGTGTAATCCCTGGTTTGTAAGACTCTTCAACCCACGAATCAAAGTCGGTCCAATTTCCTTCAGCGTCCCATACAACATTCAGCTGCCAGTGCACATGGTCGAACCGTGGGTCTTCAAGATCTAAGAGATGCCTGACGTCTAGGTAGATGTCCGACTGCTGGGAGACCACCATCCGTGCAACAATGTCACCCTTGAAACCCACTGAACGCAGCCTGCGTACATTGTCCACAACTCTGTCGTATACGCCTTCTAATCTATACCCATCCGTAACTTCTCTGGATCCATCTATCGAAACCAGAACCGAATGGAACTTTCTGGCGCACTCGGGAGGAATCTGGTTCAAGAGAAGTCCGTTTGTCTGTAACATGAATCTTGCATTGGGTACTCGATCCATTATTTGTGTCATGAGTGGAATTCGTAAGGTTGGTTCGCCACCATAGAGCAATAAAGTAATGGAGGTTCTATCCTTGATAAGGAAGTCAGCCAAGTCATTAAGACTATACTGTATCTCGGTGTTGTCCGTCGTTTCACCACCATGGCAGTAAACACAATTGAGGTTACACTGACGAGTGAGGATCAGATGATAGTTCATGTTTCTATCACTTATTGCCAAATTGAACTTGCTTAATTTGTTTCCTGTCCGTCGTGGCCAGAATGCAGAAGACTCTTGGTCTTCTATGAGTTGCAGAAGAATACTTTTTCGCTTTTGTGATGAACCTATACAAGAAAGAGAGGAGGGTCCCGAGCAATTGAAGCTCAATTGTGGAAAGTATGTGGAATGCAAAGGTTGTCCGAATAGGAACAACAGTTATTGCTGTGATTCTACCTTCTCCAGGAAGCTGCTTAATACTGAAAGATACTTCTCAAGTTCCTCAAGATGAGGCATATGAGCACTGTTTTCAAAAACCACCCACTCAGAGCCATTGATCCCATCATTAAGCGTCTGATTAATCAAAGGAGTAGACTCATCATATCGCCCAGACAAAATCAACGTAGGAACATCAATCTCACTCAATCTATCAACTATGCTCCAATCCCTCAAAATACCAGTCACACTAAACTCATTGGGACCCCACATCGTATTATAAACTTGAGGATACATCATGAGTTTCTCAAAGGTCTTATTCAACACCATAGGCCACTCCTCTATCCGACATAAATGACGACGATAAAACTCCATAGTTGCCTCCTCATACTCAGGGTCATCAATAGTCCCCTCTTCCTCATGCTTGTCAAGAACATCCTGTATACCTCTTGGAAGCTCTGATCTTAGACGATTTACTTCAGAAACCCACTGAAACATATCTGAAAGAGAATCTGCGAGAATTATACTCTTAACTCCACTTGGTTTCGTCAAAGCGTATTCTAAGGCTAATAGACCGCCCCAAGAGTGTCCAAGGATGTGTGCTCTTTCTAATCCCAGGGATTCTCGAATCACTCCGAGTTCCTCGACGTAGAGTTCTACCGTCCACATCTCTGGATTGTCAGGGTGATCTGAGTTTCCTGCACCAAGTTGATCATAGAAAACTACTCTTCTTCCTTGCTCTGAGAGTTTGCCAATTGGAGTTAAGTAATCATGTGATGCACCTGGACCACCATGTAAACAAAGCAAAGGATATTGTCCCCGTTTTACTTCGTCACCAATGATCCCATACCACACATTGTATCCTTTATACGGGATGTAACCTTCTTCTGCAAGTGCTCTCAATCTTTTCTCTCTCAATCTCTCCTCTCCTATTAGTGTTGAAATCCAAGAAGTCGATGAATTCTCTCTGACGAACTGAGAGAGTCTTGAAGCTATGTCATAGATATGACAACACTACAGAGCAGACTATGGACAGAGCTTCGCCATAAGGTTTCCGATGTTCGGTCTCGTACAGCATGATTGGCAAAATCCTGTCAATCGTGGTTAGAATCCCAACTTGAACCTGGTCTCGAATCTCTTGCAGAACTCCTGCAATCTGAAGGGTCATCCGTGGTAGTCATAAGTGCCACAACTAACTCTTTGCAGTCACACAAGATTAGAGCTAGTGTCACCGAAGTGATACAACTTCATAGCTTAGTATAGTGGCAAAATCGAAAGGTCGCTGCGATGCTTCAGAATCCGAGAGTCTAGGCTGACTGACGAATATACGAAGACGTCACAGCTGACTCTACTGTATGCAGAGGTTTCTGATTAATCTTCGTGCTCTGAACAGCTATAAGTTCCTCTGCAGAAATGCATAGAATATCCCATCCTGGATTATGTAATAGACTCGTTTCTTTTTCTGGTTCTCAAAGACCTGCATCTCAAGAATATCCTCTCTTCCAATCTACTCGATTCACCAGGTGAAACAAGAAACTCCTTTTCAAGGACATACTTTCCACCAAAACTGTCAGAGCTATATAGTAGGAGAGATCGAACACAATCACCAGTGACTCAGTTTTGGTGTATAGATAGTCAATGCCTAGCTCTCGGGTTTTCTCTCCAGTCCAGTACGCCTTCTAAGTAAGTACTTACTAATTCAAGTTTCCACTTTCTTTCCAAGGATTGATTCGAAGAGTTTGTCTGCAGCCCTAAATCCAGCAACTTTGCCGTCAAACTTGACAAGGTCATCAGAAAAATCTTCTTCGAACTGCTCAAGAAACCTACGCTCTATCACTCTCGCATCGTAAGTGTCTTTATCGGACAAGAGAGCGCAAGTTACGTATTTCCCATGCTCAAGCAACACAGCGATATCCTGGTGGACAATTGACTGAAGCTCTCCATGACCATTCTCACGTAGCTCTTTAGTAAAGGATGACACTGCTGAAATCAGACCTGCAACCATTGAGGGATCACTAGTAAGCTTCTTGTCAACATACTTGGAGTAGACCTCAAGACCAGCTTCACGAAGCATCACGATGCATCCTAGAACCTTAAATGAAATCTCCTTTGCCTGAACAGAGGGAACAGTTATGCCCCGAATGTCGGTCGAGAATCTCTGAGTTATTTGGGATAAGGACTCATCGATATCCAGGTTCCTCAGATTTTCCTCCACTTTCGCGTGAAGGTACTTCATCGAGGAAGATTGAGTGAGTTTTTGTGCTTTGATTAAGATATCTCGGGCAGTATCAATTCGCCTTTCAGCCTTGTGAATAGCTGCTTTCAGGATTGCGACTTGGATCAAGACAGCATGAAGATCCTGCTCATTAGCCAGTTGTTCTAGTCGTGATAGGAGAAGCTCTGCGTTCTTGAGATGTTGGTGCTCATTAGTCTCTGAAAAGGCGACCATTTCCATTTCAATTAGTCCTATTAAGGGCGGAACTTTATGAATCATGTGTGAAACATTCTCGGTAGCTTTCAGAGCGCGCTTATAGCTTCTTAAGGCAGACTTGATTTCACCTTTTGCTCTCTCAAGCATTCCACGGGTCATATAATATAAGCCCTTGTCAGAATCTAATCCGGATTGAATCATAAGCTCTTGGCCATTGTCCAAGCACTCTTCCGCCTTTTCCAAGTGTCCAATAAGCACAAGTGCGCGAACTAGGATGAAATGTGCCTGTGCAATCTTTTCCACTCTATCAAAGTTTTTCCCGAGAATCTCCAGTGCATCTTCTCCCTGTCCTTTCAGAACATATAATCTGGCTATATTCATTGGAGTCACGCGAACATGGAAGTCTTCTGACTCTTCAATCTCGATACTGTGACGATGGCATTCGATTGCATGGTCGACTTCCCCAAGTACCTCAGAGATTAGACCCAAGTGACGGTATACATGACTAAAACCGAGGCGATGACCTAAGAGTTCAAAAATCTCTTGTGCCTTGTTTGCATACTGGATGGCTTTTGTAGCATCATAATTCTTGAGGACGTAGGCCTTCACTAGACACGAGTAAGCTACTTCCACCATGTCATCATGTTCAGAGGCTATCTTATGAGCCATTTCTGCATGTTCTAAGGCATTTTCAAAGTCACCGAAATCATATAATGCAGATACGTATTGCAAATGGATTTCCGGTGCCAAGCAACTCAATTCCTTTCGAGTTGCAATCAGTTTCCTGGCTTTTTCTAAGATAGCAAGGTGTTCTCTCTTTCCAGTTTCTATGATTCTATAGGTGAGAAATTTACAAATATACATGTTTACAGCTAGCCAATCATCACTGTGACTTGCAAGTACATTGTCAATCGCATCAAGCACTTGGTCTTTGTCCTCCAAAATACCTCGAAATAGTTGAGACAATAGAATATAGGGTCTGATAATGTCGACATTCTCGAACTTCTCAGCCACCTTGTCGAATAAACTCAAAGGTTCGACCCACATTGCAGCAAAAAAAGCCAACATCTCGGAGAGATTTTCGGATACGACTTTCTCTGCCAGTCGAATTGTGAAGTCCCAAAAGTTCTCCGCCTCATTCATCACGGAATCTAGGACTTCACGAGTTTCCTCATCGATGAATGGGTAGTACTTGGTTATGGTTCCGAGCTGCTTCGTTTCGATTCCCACCACGACTTGTTGAAATTAGTGTCATTTGTGAAAAGACATGGTTTCTGAAGAATCTAACGGTGGTCTAATGGGATATGGAGTCCAATGTTGTCATGATGGTTCATTGGAACTTCAGTTTCCAAAGACGATATGTCTCCAACCAACCGAACATGGCTCCGAAAGCTCCGACTGCCAGGGCAATATAGCGATCGAAGAATCCGGGGTATGTACCAATCGTCAAGACTGCATATAGGAGAGTAAAGACAGAGAAAAAGAATGCAACGAAGGCGTATCGAGGCAAAAGGACTCCTCGATATGCTACGAAGTTTCGAAGAACGCCAACCTTGACCAACTTCTTGAGTCCATACATGTTCTCTTGATTCTTCTCGACAAGATCAAGTGACTCAAGCTTGGTAAGATGGTGACTGGCAACAGATGGACTGGACATGTTGAGCGCACGCTGGACCTCGCGAACTCCCACAGGCTCTCCCTTCTGTATCATGAACCAGTACACGCGGAGTGTGTTCCCTCGCAGTTCTGGTTCAAGGTCTAGGTCTCGTGAACCTTCTGTCATATCTCCAACCACGATTCTCAGCTCGTGAATTCAATTATCTCTTGTCATCCATGCATGAAGGAGCCTGTTCTATTTCGTGGACACCTTCTTCAAATCTTCCGTGTAGCTGTTCTAAACCGTGGTACCATATGCATTCGTGTCAACACATTATCTATGAATCTAGGAATCCTTGTGAGAGCGCTTGATGGTCAGACTAAGAAAAAGATGTATGCTAGCGGCGTTTTGTCCACCCTATTGGCCGTTAGTGTCATCACAGGTCTATGGTTTGTTGGTGGGGGTCTCATGCCATTTACTCCATTCACACCACGAACTGGAACACCGGTCTACACGATCAACAATACCGTGGCGAATAGTTTCGCAGATTACATTCCCTATGATGAGCAGTTCACAGCCAATGTACCCATATACTCCCTTGCTCCTGGCTTGACCAATGTGGAGAACCTGTATCAATTCCCCGAGCTTGGAACTTCAGAGATCACTGCAATCCAACAAAACGGGTTCGTTGTGGTGCCCCAAAGTCAGTTCAGACAGATCAACGAAATTCTCTCTGATAACAAGGATGAAGCACTTCCTAGTTTCGTAACCTCTGATGCAGTACTTCATGCATACCATGTGCTGTTCGATCTAGCTCTGAGAGAAGCAGAGGTGTATACATTCTGGGACATGGTTGGGAACCTAACAACATCCATGCTTCAGTCCTCGTACCAACAGTACTTGAACGCTCCCGAGGGTCGTTGGCGTGACGCAGCCTTTCGGAACGTGGCTTACTTTTCAGTTGCAGCCAGGCTGTTGGATCCTAGTGCTGCTATCCCCAGTGAAGTGGCTGCCGAAGTTGGACAAGTTCTCTCACTCATTGCGGCTCATGAAGGTTGGTCAGATGCATGGTTCATGGGCTATGATGAGGACTTCAGCCAGTACGTTCCTCGTGGTCACTATACAAGGAGTGAAACACTAGAACGCTACTTCCGAGCCTTGATGTGGTACGGCCGCATCATGTTCCGACTGACTCCGGACATGGTCTACTCGCCCAACGAGAAGGGCATGGATGAGACCGCTCAGGCCATCCTCATCTCACTTGCTTTGCTTGATGAGATTCCCACTCTGCCCGCAGGCATAACCGGATACGATGTGTGGGATGTCATCTACAAACCCACAGTGTTCTTTGTTGGAGCCGCCGATGACCTCTTGCCGCAGGAGTATCTTGGACTTGTTGAAGAGATATATGGCGAAGACGTCATTATGACTACATTGGACGATGATGCACTTCTTGGTGAATTCATTGTCGCAGCCACCACTCTTCGTGGTCCAATGATCATGTCATCTCTCGTCCCAGACTTTGGCAGTATCAACATGACCAAGGGCATGCGCTTAATGGGTCAACGGTTCATTCCTGACAGCTATATTCTCGGTCAGCTGGTCTATATTCACGTGGATGGCAGAGACATGCCAAAGGGTCTGGACGTGATGGCGGCCTTCGGATCTGAACGTGCGTGGGAGTTGCTTGATGACCAGAAGGAATATCCGAATTACGTGTCGCAGATGGAAATGCTGTGGGATGTCGTTGGAAACATCACAGCTGACGAATGGACACACAATCTCTACTACCTGTGGCTCTACTCCCTGCTACCTCTTCTCAATGAATCAGGAGAGGGCTACCCCATATTCATGCAGAACGATGCTTGGGTTGACAAGCAGTTGATGACATCACTTGGTTCGTGGACCGAGCTCAGACACGACACAATCCTCTACGCAAAGCAGTCGTACACCTACTTAAGAGGCATACCACCGGGCAGTGGCTACGGCTATGTTGAACCTGTTCCTAGAGTCTATGCGCGACTGGCTTCTTTGTGTAGGATGATGATTACAGGATTAGAGAGTC
>JAUVHR010000051.1 GCA_030593165.1 Candidatus Thorarchaeota archaeon | reverse complement strand
CACACACCGCCCGTCAAACCACCCGAGTTGGGTCCAAATGAGGTTCTGCCCTTGTGGTAGGCTCGAATTTGGGTTCAGCAAGGAGGGTTAAGTCGTAACAAGGTATCTGTAGGGGAACCTGCAGATGGATCACCTCCTACGTGATTTATAAGGTGTGTCAGAACCACGATCTTCGTGGAGAAGATACGCCTTGGCAGTGAAGACCAAACGTCAAACTCGTCGAGCAGTATTTGTTTTTCAATCCTTATCAGAGAGCAGAGAGAAGTTCTTCACATCAAGGCATTATTATTAAATACCTCCAGGACTGAATGGGACAATAGTGTGAGGAAAATCATGGATGTCGATGAGGAATCCAGTTTGCCAGACAACGCGAGACAGTTCTTCGCTGAATTACGTGGTTTCATAAAACAACGTCGAGCGAGGATCTTTGCGCTTCTCATGGCTGTGCCCGTGGCAATCTCTGCCATTCTCTACATTCCAGTCGATTTCGGTGGCTGGGCCAATGGTCACGCTCCCGCTGCCATTCACGTTGAGATCATTAACAGTAGTGAAGCCCACATTAGAATTGTCTACCTATTCGGAGGAGGAGGATACGCATCACCAGACAAACTTCGCGTATTGTTGAGGAATCGGACACACGAAGGCAGTTATACTCTACCCAGCAATGAGAACAATACGTTCATGCAACTTGAGAGGGGAGACTTCATGGGCATGATCAAATATGTTGACTTCCTGGACAATGAGCGGATAAACTATCTGGATGGTTACAGATTGACTGGACTGTCCCCTAGCACGGAGTATTTCTTTGGGGTTACCTACGGTTCTCAGAAATCTTGCTGGGCCTGTGCGACATTCACAACGTACCCGTAGAACCTAGAGTCACGCTTGAGTCAGTTCTGATTCTAGGTGCTCGATATCTTTGTTCAGATCGTATTCTGACGTCGGGTCTACAGGCTCAACATCTTTGGCCACCTGAGCGTGGGATTGTGTTGACGTTTCATCCCCTCCATCTGTCTGGGTTACTTGCTTTTTCATTTGCCGTAACGAAAAACGCATGACTAAGAGAGCTGCCAGCAAGAGCACAAATGCAGCAATCATCGTATACCAAGCCCACCCAGGGCCCCAGTTATATGTCGACGGATCCAGACGAGGATCGCCAGAAGCACCCCAGAGTCCTTCAACTCTGCAATAGGATGGGTAGGAGTCCTCACAATCCAATTCTATCGCCACGGGGAAGTAAATGGCGAACACAACCGTGGACAGCAACATGAAGATCATGGACGAAACCCCAGCAAGAGTGGCTGTTCTGCTTCTCACTTTTCTCAATTGGAGAAGGAATATGGTAATGCAGAACATGAAGGCCAATGCGAATGCGAATAGCGCAAGGATCTCGACTGTCTGGAAGACAGCATGCATATTCTCACGTTCCTCGTTCCACGACTCCGAATAATAATAGTGAGTGAGAGGATATCCATTCCACTTCCACGACGCTTCGTCAAGCCCAAATCTGTAGTCTAGCGAGTCGTCACAGTAAGTGGAATCCCGTTCGAAGACAAACCAGGGACCGTGTATGCTGAGGAATACCAGATAGAACGACACGATAGCCAAGACCAAGGTGGTTTTCGAAGCTCGGCTACCCCTCAAGAGGCGAGTCCCATTCACTTTCCATACTCTCCTTCTTCTACCTATTTCACACTTATGAAGAGTCTGTATTTGAAACTAACCCTGATATGTCATTCGGATATCAACAGAATATCGACAATCAGCAGTCATCAGCAGTAGGATGAAGTGGGCCTGCCCGGATTTGAATGGGTTTGGGTTCAGAACCACGAGAATCAGCAGCAAAATACAGCAGAAGGTTCGATTCCGAAAAGGGACAATGTCCCGTGAGCTTCTTAGGCACAGGGAAGGAATGACCAAAGACATTTCTGTCCTATCCAAGGTAACTTCTATTATCTCCAAACTGATATACCGCACTGACACGAAGCAGCAGGAAGTATGAAAATGAGAATTCCCAAGCCACTACTAGACGATATTACCATGGGTAGATGCTTGCCATTCGTTGGGGCAGGGTTCTCACTCAACTGCAAAGCTCCTCCAGGGGTGAAGATATCTGATTTGAAGGGGCTTGCAAGAATACTTGCTGAAGAAGGAGATATTGACTCCAAATTGTCTCCGCCCAAGATTGCATCTCTGTATGAGCGCCGTTTCGGAAGGGTTCAGTTGATCGAATCGGTTCGGCGTGCACTTTGTATCGATCAGATTGAGCCGGGAGATGTGCATCGTAGTTTCGCCAGCATTTCATTTGAGACGGTCTACACCACTAACTTTGACTTACTTCTTGAAACTGCATATCAAGAAACCAAGAGACCTTTTAGGTCTCTTGTGGGGGAACTCCAAATGCCATTTCATGGAGGACCTTTGACTACAAACATAGTGAAGATGCACGGAGATCTCAGGCACGAAGAACACATCATAATCACAGAGGAGGACTATGATCGGTACCTTGAAGAATACCCTGTCATAGCCACGCATTTGTCTTCAATGCTTATTACTCGAACAGCGTTGTACATTGGATACAGCCTCTCCGATCCTGACTTCCAACATATAAGAGAAGTCGTCCGGTCTCGACTTGCTAGATTTGAGAGAATGGCCTACATTGTTCAGTTCGACGCCACTCCAAAGAAAAGTGAGAAAATGCTAAAGCAGAACCTACATCCGATAAATCTGAAGGCAAAAGGAAAAAAAGGCAGAACCGCCGTTTTGGCTGAGTTCTTTCGGAAGATTCAGACTCACATGGAGACCCAGACAGCTTCTCGAATGCGCGAACTTCGTCCAGAAGCCTTCGAACCTCTCAAGAAGGATGTCTTGGCAAGTTCATTATTGGTGTCTGACAGTGCGGCACTTCTGACAAGCTCATCTAGCCTATGTTTTGTATTGATACCATCCAAGACTGAATATGAACCGATCTATTGGCAGTTAATCAAACCCGCCGCCGAAACCTTCGACTTGAAAGTCTTGAGGGCTGACGATGTCTACTCTCCAGGAGTCATGGCCGAACAAATCAGGGCAGCTATTCATCAGTCCAGCATCTGCATAGCTGATATTAGTGAGAGGAATCCAAATGTGCTCTATGGAGTTGCCATGGCTCAAGCACTCGACAAGTCCATAGTACTACTTGCCCGAGATGTTGAGCAGATTCCGCACGACTTGAGGGGCCTCCAGGTTATATTCTACACGATAGAGAATCGAGGAATAGATAGGGCTAGGGAACATTTGGAGGTGACGCTCCGTCAGATACTTCTTGTGGGGAGACTTGTAGGGGCGAATAAAGCTCTGCAACAAGGGGATACGATATCAACAATAGCTCTTGCAAGCACATTTCTTGAACAAGCTCTGAGAGATTTGGTACATAGGCATGAAGCCAGAATCACTGATGTGCTACGAGATCGTAAGCCAGAGCGCCTTGGAATGGGCGAGTTGCTTGGTCTCCTCTCAAGATCAAAAGTCATATCGAGAAATGACTTCCGCAAAATACGCAATTGCATAGAGATCAGAAACAATGTTGTTCACGGACTGGAAGAGCCAACAATGCAAGAAGCAGGTGAATTCACAAGATCTGTGAGTGATTTTGTGCAGAAGTACCTTGAAGAGGATTTGAGTACTTAGTACCTAAAAGTCATTGTGCAATTGGCCCACTTCTCTAATGGGCCGATTCAAACCGTTCGTATATCTTCAAGTCCGAACTTGTCACCAAAACACTTGGGCCTATCTTGAGACATTTTTCTGCCAGATTAGAATCGAATCGAGGGTGAATATGCGTGTTGTGGATGGGTGAGAACCCTCCCGTACAGGTTAGGGAATGGGGACGAATCGAAAAGGTTCATTGAGAACATCAACAAGATACCTTCGGCGGGAAATTGGAGTGACTCCTCTTTGACTCTGTGATATAGTGTCAAGATTCTGCTCAGTTGACCAGCTCTGCACGATAGCTCTCAGGCACGAATCAGGTTGTGGAAGAGCCAATAATCAGTCTTCTCAAATCCTCACGCACATCTTTCTCAATCTTCTTCAACTCATAGTCAAACCATGACGCAACAAGATATGTGAATGAATCCGTATCGGGGTCAATATATCCTTTGACCCTTGACCGAAGAATACGAATTCCAGCTTCTGATGCCCCCAGAGATATCGCCTTGACTACGTTATTCCAAGAGAAGCGCATCTCACAGTCCCTCCCGAAGCTTGGCAACCAGTCCTGAACGGGCATCTTCTTTCATCTCCTGGAATTCGGCGTAGATCTTCTCGGCCTGTCTGATTGCGTCCAGCTGCTCCTTGTTCTTGCACAAGGGTCTCAACCGGGAAGGCATCGATAGGAAGGTTTCTCCTTGGTCTATCACGAAGCCTGCCAGGGTTCCGGAAGCCTGGGAATCCATCAACAGTTCTTGATAGAAGTCCACAAGATGGTTCTCCATGCCCTTCCCGATTGATTGTATGCCGTCGGAAAGGGTCTCGGCGAGAACCCAGATCGGCTCTGACATCTCAAACGGAAAGAAGTTGTCTGGGTCCATGTTCAACCCGAACTTGTAGTAAACATGTCTAGCATCAACTCGACGTGGTCGACCTCCGAACCTAGTCGGCATGTGGGACGGAGGGTCAGGATCAGGAGAGAGAAGTTTGAACCGACTATCGTCTGCGATTCTTCGAATGGAACGTATAGACAATTCGGGAACCACATGCTCGTGAATCTCGGCTAGGCGAAGACCTCTTCCCAGCACCAATTCTGAGAGAAGTGGCGCGTATATGACCTTCATCTGGGTTAGGAGAGGATGAAAGACTGGGTCCCAATCAATAGGTCCCATGAATCGAAAGAAGTCAGGCACATAGGGAAGCAGGAGCTCATAACCTTCCAGAAGGTCATCGGCAATGGATTGAGCGTTTTCCATTGTCAGGTCATCTATCGTTAGGTTGCCGAAGCGATGGTTGTGTCTCCTTGCCCATGCGATTGCTTCTTTGTCTATTCCAATCATTGGATACTCTTCTTACTCGGAAGTATTTAAGGAAAGCGGACAACGATTTCGGAAGTTGTGATTGCCACGGGGAAGGCAAACGGGTTTCAACAAAGTGTTAAGAATCTGGAACCAATCTGGTTTAGGAGGAGGCGGCAAATATGGCCACTAGGCTGACAGGTCGTGAGGAGTTCATTCTAAGTCTGAATGCACTGCCCAGAAAGTACAAAGGAATCTCCGACAGATTCCGCAAAGAAGCCAAAGGGATGAGTAGATTTGGAGGGGCTACAGAACGAGTTGTTTCAGAAGTCTTGAAATCTGAGGGTCTTGCAGTGAATAGACCGGGACCTATTTTCGAGGATGAAGGCTACATACGACCTGACCTTTACGTGCAACCACTATCATACATTGAAATCAAGAAATGGGGAGACTCAAACAAACTTGGGTCAGCAATCGCCCAGGGATTGTTCTTGAAAGCCAAGTTGCCCAAAAGCAAGTATTATGTTGTGGTCGCCAGCTACGGTGTACCCGACTCATGGACAGAAGAAGAGGATGTTGACTTCTATCTGGACGGTTCTCGCACTATCCTGAACATTCATTGTATAGATGGCTATTTCGGATTCCCGAACATTGATCATTTGGTCAAGGAGCTCAAGACAGGCTAATCCGCGGAGCTGAGGAAGAATGATTAACGAGACAAGGTCATATGAATCCCTTGATAAGAAAGACCTGGAGAAGTTAAAGGACCTAGCTATTGATGAGCACAAGCGTTTCTTTGAGAAGAATCCTCATCTTAGACCTCAATTCGAGAAAACGCTCGTTGGGATATGCCTATGCCAAGGGGCTGCCTCTCACTACTTGGACCCGAGTGTTGGAATCAAGGATTTTGATATTTGGCACTTCTACATAGAACACAGGAGCAGGCAGTTCCCTTACAGGGCTCACAGAAGAATCCCTGCTGGCCATAATGGAAAACCAATCGACTTCCTCAAGAGGGCAATTCCAAAGAGACTATGCAATTCATCCGCCGATGACCCGGGCCAGACAATCATGGAGTATCTGCTCGAAAGAAACACATACACCAAGAAGAAACTCTTGAAGAAAGCTGTTATTGGCTTGTTTCCAGATGGCATATTGGGCAAAGTCCTTTGGACAGGAGAGAAATAACGTGAAGAAGCGAAGTGGTATTCTAAGGAATCGGAAGTGTCGTGACCTCTTCGAATGGATAAACCAGAGACCGTACTGTAAGCGATGCTGGCGAGAAAGACGGGAGTTCAACAACGATGACAAGAAGCACAACAATTCCTACAGCAATTTGATCCCTGGATTCTCATCATCGAGCGTGAAGCCACCTATTGATGTCCTCATTATCGCTGAATCGCATGGAGGCGGCAGAGAAGAGAGCTTCAAGAAGCAGAAGGATCTGTCATCAGAGATTGAGAACATATCAAGCTACTATATGGATGAGAAGCTTGAGAAATATCATCAGATGCAGATGAGAAGCCTTCTTCAGAAGCTAGACAAACGGAACAAATCATGGATTTTCACAGACCTCATCAAATGCTACATCTGGAAGAAACCCAAGAAGAACGTCGAGAAGGCGATTGAGCACTGCTCCAAATACTTAGAGGAACAGATCAAGATTCTCAAACCCAAAACGATTCTTGTACTCGGCAACTTAGTGGCCAGAGCTTACTTCAGGGGAGTGCCAAATGTAAGGAATCTCAAGCACGGCGAAACAGTGCAACTTGATGATGGATCGAAGCTGGTTTGGTCGTATTTTCCGAGCGGAAATACAGCGGACATATGGGTTAGGGAGAATGGGTGGGTCTCGGTTCTGAGGAATCTTAAGTTGTAGAAGCCTGGTAGCACTATCTTCTGGCCTCGCCAGTTCACTTAAGAGAGAAACCCGCCATTCTCGAAGAAAGACGGAAGTGTTTGACACAAGAATCCGAAAACTTGAGCCCAGAATCAATTCCCAGTTCATTCCATATGCGATTGACATTACCCCAATGAAGGAGCGAGAGTACCACAGCGGATTTGTTACGAAAACTCCGGATCTTTCCGTGCAGTTTCTTTGATGCCAGTTTCTCTTCGATGTCATCAGTCATCCCATAGTATGTCAGGACTGACCGGAGCGCATGAGGACCGAAAGTGACTAAGAGTCTCGGTTTCAGTGTGTCTAGTTCCCTTTTCAAATGGAGATGACACTGGAGCAAGCCGGCTCCGTCTACCCCCTTTCTCCCACTCTTTGCACACTTTACAGCATTAGTGAAGTAGACATCTCTTCTTGTCATACCAATTGGGTCGAGCATTCTGTCAAAGAGGCCCGCGAATCGCCACTTTCCTCCTTTTCCTTCTCTATCTGCTTCGTCCCAATATGTGGCTAAGAACCCGCAGAGATCTTCATACCTGATATCCATAGGATTTCTGTATATGTTCTTCCATTTCTTTCGACCGTCGCGCGATTCACCCGGTGTCCAGCCAATGAATGCAATATCCGATTTCAGATTTCCTATGCAGTATCTAGGTTCCACATCAGATCCTCGAAGAATGCAGTCTGCACAAGGTCCTTTAGGTTTGGTCCATTCGTCGAATATCTCGCGCTTGAGCCTTCTCATTTCCAACCTAGATTTGTCATCTGAATCTTGCCTTGAAGTCAAAATCTCTCCTCCTGCGCGCCTATTGATGCTCCTTGCATCTTGTTGGTCGATTCTTGTTAAGAGACGGTTCTAATTGGTCATAGATTTCGTTCTCTACGCATCTAACGCAACTGCAGTTCTCAAGCCATGCAATGTGCAACTGTTTTGGATTCAATTGTTTACTCCTGCAGTGCTTATGGAGAGACTCACCTCCCGAATGATGCCCAGTCTCAGATCCGAAGAAGCCAAACATGTCGGCAATCAAATCACCGATCCGGGTACGGAATCGTTTAGACTTGCCAGTATTGCTTCCAACATAGAGCGGATCACAAACACTTGTCGGCTGACCGGTCCACGACTTCTCAGAGATGAGGTAGACCCCATCCGATTCTGGCGGTCGATGTGAGGGGTCCAAGACACTGTCCAGCAACTCGTCGATTGTATAGGGTCCTATCCATTCCATAAACTCGACCTCTCCTTTGAATCCTCAAATGAACTCCACATGCCAGTTAATAATCGTAGAAAACTAGATAAGACTTCTGGAGGAGTGCGATCTCCGGAAGATATGTTTACAGACGGAGCCTCTCCGCAATTGACAACAGGCGCCAAAAGATTTAGAATTCCAAGAGGGTATCCCAAGCAGAGGTGGTGGTTTTGTATCCACAAGAAGAAATCGTGAGGGTTTGGCTTGAAGAGGAGGGATTCCTCACTATGTCAAACATTAGAGTTGGAAGACGAGAAATCGACTTGTTGGCTATGCATCCAGTTACTGGAGAGAAGCGACACATAGAGGTCCATGTATCTGTGAAACCTGTAGGAAGAATCAGATCAGGACGACATGTGAAGATAAGCAAGCAATCACTGAGTAAAAGGGTAGGAGATATTGTGCAAAGGAAATTTGAAGGTGCGATTCGGAAACGAGTCAAGAAGCTTCTCGGAACGGGCGACTACAAGTGCTATCAAGTTTGGGGAAAGATACGTGGAGATGACCCTGATGATGTTGTATCTGAATTCAAAAAGCATGATGTAGAAGTGGTATACATTAAAGATATAATTGATCAACTGAAACAGAAATTCAAACAGACTAAGAGAACATATCAGGATGAGGTCAGGAAGTACGTTCAACTTCTTGATGAATTCACGCCTAGTTGACCATTGGGGGATACATTCAATATGACCATTGAATTCAGGTCCATTAGGTTATGATTCATTACTCAATCTTACTAAGTCAAACGCCTAGTCAATCCTTTCAATCGGTTTCCTGAAATCCAGAAATACATCAGACCTCAAATATTCCGACAGAGCACACATATGCTTGCAGGGAAGAGCTCGTGCCCAAATAATGTAGTCTTTCTTGTTTGACCAATTGTGCTGCCACCAAGGACATTCACAGAACCGTGGCCGGAGGATCACTTTGTACTTCTGACCTGACCCTGAAGCGGACACGGCGAAGTACTCCCCGTTGACCTCTTCGATCTCGACTCCCATTGCCTTTTCAATGCGGTCTTGAACCTTCTTCACTCTTTCCTCGATTTCTTCCAGCTTTCTTCTCTCTTCTTTCTTCCTCATTCGGTCGGCAAGTTTGTCGGCCCTTTTCACGAATCTTCCACTTGTGTGAATGAACTCTATGTGACATTTCAATTCATTTCCCAGGTCTCCAATGTCGCTGAGAACATTCACCATATAGTCCCTTTCGGCCTCCATCATACCAGTCAGAAAAAGGTGTGCATACAGATTGTCATTGTATACGACAATCTTCTGAATTGTTTTCTTTATTTTGCGTATTTCTTGAAGACCCTTCTTGACACTAGTGAGTTCGGCATGTATCGGACCGCAACACCTCGCCGACTGCCCTTTCGGTTTGTATTCCAATTCCTCCGTCATAATTATGACGCCTATGCCGGCAATGCCCTTCTTATAGCCGGCGTCGGCTTGAATCACGAACAAACCTTTTGGAATCTCGTTCTTGTCTGGAGGTTTGTCATACCAATCACTAGGCAATTCGCTCCTCTTTCTGAATCTTAGAGGCATTCTCCGCATCTCTCCTGGGAATTGTCAACAATCCAAGCCGCTTCGCCTATCACTCTTACCCAGTGGTCAATTCCTAGTACAATTGACTCCCCACAGCTATTAGCACTGGATATCTTTGTTCTGTTTGTCTCGGCTCTCATCCGAATCCTCGTGGGACTCGATACGTTCCAGCGCGCTCACATACGTTTCGGGAAGTCTATGCTGTCGAGCACCCTCAACTACAAAGCGCTTGTACCAAGAATAAGGACTCATCGTCTCATCTATGTAGCTCTCCTCTGCATAGTACAACCACACGTTATGCGGGACATTCTGTTCATCCACGGCCTCAACTTCCTTTTCGAGGTATCCTTGGTTCAGACCTTCGGCCTTGTCAAGTTCAGATTTCTCATCATTGTTGATGTCGAAAACGACTCCCCAGACTTCGTCAGCGGTGTCACCGGTGAAGTAAGCATCTGCCTTTACGGATCCATCCTCACTCTCTTTGTGAAACAGCAGCACGTGTTTGCTGAGCCTAGCAACCGAGACCTTTCCGCACGAAGGAACTCGCTTTCGGAGTCTCCCTGTGCACATATTCGAGCCGTATGCGAAATACTTCATGTGAATCCTCCAAACCTTCTCACTATCGAATCATTTCTTGTTTGATTTCGTCTTCTTCCGCCGTTTCCAAACTAGTAGAGCGACGAACGTCGCAACGAGCACGGCAATGATGATTCCGACATATGCGCCAATATCTGAGTAAGAATCGGCGGAAGTAGAAGTCGGGAAGTCTGCAATAGCTGAGTCTAAAATGACCCCTTTCTCAATCGTACCGTTTATCCATGAAACGTCGATGTGTGATCCTATAATCTTCTCAACCTTCACACTATAGGTCCCAAAGCCTACACCGATAATGACTATCTTGAACATGCCAGTTGCGTTCTCGATGTAAATGGTTTCCGGGTCGGTATTGGGACCAGAGTAGTATGCATCTGCAATCTCATTCACAGTGCCGTTGCTTTCCTTATCATAGCCGACCGACCTACCTTCTCCATCGATGACTTGAAGATTAATCGGAGAATATCCCGTAACAACAAGAGCCTGTATCTCATTCTTGTCCTCACTGGGTATTAGTGTCAGATCGCTTTTCTCAGACCCTATTCCGACCCAGACTACATTGTCTGGATTGGACTTCCATTCTTGAAAGACTTTGATGAAATTACCATCATCATCAAAGGGTCCATTGAGAAGTAGCAGAGTAGCAGTAAGAGTGCTTGGCTGATTTTCGTCGCGAAAGCCGACATCAATATGCTCCGGTCTAGACAACCACTCTGTCGGTGTCAGGAGTTGATCAACACTATCAATAACCCAGTACAGAATGCCGGGAGATTCATAGGTGGCGCCGCCGTTGTCAGCAACTTCAATATCATCCGGGTATGAAAGAGTAATGAGAGCCCGGTCGTATTTCAGTCCGACAAAACCTCTTAGACCCCCCAGCCATGCAGCAGAGTTTCCCCACTCAATTCTCACTTCCCGACTTCCGTCATGGCTTCCTTTGTCGACAAGAAGAATGTCTCCGGTTTCTCGGGCGACTCCAGCAGCTTCTCTCTTGAGTTCCAAGGCTTGGTACAATACATCATTGGTCATGAAATCGAAATCCGGGTCTTTTCCTATCAGGCCCATGACTAGAGTAAGGAATTCAACAGCGGCAATCCAACCCTCCTCAGATTCCGATAAAGACAAATCGAGACATCTGATCTTTCCTAGCGAAGATGGGCCCTCGGCAGTTGGTTCTTGATTGTCTCGAACCTCTATTTCAGTGGTTATTTGACCGACCATAATCTTCATCCAAGAAAAAATCCCAGTGTATTGCCATAGTTCAATCCGCATTGTCCACATTCCGACTTCAGGTCTACCACCTTCAGGACTGTACAAGGGCCAGTATTCAGTGACAGTCTCACCCGATTTGACATAGAACGGGTAGGGTACGTCTCCCTGCCAATTCCAATCAATGATGTGGCCTGAAGGCGAAGAGAAGATTATCTTAGGTTCGACCCGCACCTCTTCACCTGAGGGATTTCTGACCTTGAGGACTATGTAGACGCCATCAACGTACACCTGGAAATCCCATCCGAACATAAATGGTGACACGTACGGTTGTCCTCTGTAGAGCGAATTCTGTGAGGTCATGAACGGTTCCCGGTTTATCGAAGCCTCTTCAAGCAACGCATGAATAACATCAACTTGTATGACATAGCATTCCCAACTCTGCTGATCCAAATCAGGACTAGTATCCGGATCGTTGACCCAGTTCCAGCCTGGATCAGCATCGTCAAAGGTGGCCCTGAATTCTATCCACTCGTCATCAATATCGGTCGCCTCAAATGTAATCGTCACCACATGGGATTCCCCGCTTGAGTATTCTGTAGAAGAGTCAAGAAGTTCAAAGGACAAGGTGACGGGCCCAAGTTTGCCATTGACCTCTTCGCCTGGCTGGTAGTTTCCAAATGTAACTGTAGGGTCATCCGGCATCCAATTGACGATGTCGATGCCACTCGATGAACTGACAGATAGGTAAGCATCACTCGACGTTGGGCCTCCGGAATTGCCAATCGTGAATGAAATGGAAAACTGCTTGGTGAGGTCAACGCTCACTGAGGTCACATCTGCAAATACAAAAGGCTCTGGTGGACCAACAGGAGATGCCTCTGTTAAGAAATCCCAGAGAGGACCTGGTGTTTCCGCTCCGTGATTGTCCCTTGATACTATCTTCCAGTAGTACTGGGCGCTGTAGCTTAGAGTGCCAGGCTCATAAGATGTTGAACTGACAGTAGCGACCTTTGGTGGACTTGCAGTTGCTCCGAAGTATACGTCATATGTGACGGTGTCTCCTGGGTCTAGATCACCGCCAATCCAGCCTATATTCACATTGATGTCTTGGTTGGTTGCTCCGTCGGGTGGGGAGGGGTTTGAGGGAGTGTTAGGTGAATTGTTCGGGGGTATTACCAAAATCGTGTATTCTTTCACGTACTCCGACTGCTGATCTTGTATTCCGGATACAGGGTCGTGATGGAATACGCCCTTGTTGTCTACCATGTTCAACTTGATGTAGAAGATGAAATCTCCTAATGCATCTGGGGTGACCTCGACCCGGAGATAATGGGATGTTCCGCTAGTCCATGGAACGTCCGCCCCCTCCACCATAGAGTAGGAGAGAGTGACTGTGCATGTACCATAGCAACCGTTGACTAGGTCACCCGCCCAGTAAGGTCCAGCCATACCAGGATCGAAGTCATGACTCAATAGTGACAACGATCCAGCTCCTGGGTTACTTGGGAAGGATATCTGAAGATAGCCTTCTTCAGCTTGATCACCGGTGTTCTGACCTGATATCTCTATGATGGCAGATTGACCTAGTTCAATGGTGCTAGGATAAACAGGCTCGGATAGTACTGGGTTAGGATTCGTTGCTGCAACTTCTGTGGTGAAGTCCCACAGGGGTCCTGGGGTCTCTGCCCCATGGTTGTCCCTTGAAACTATCTTCCAGTAATAGTGGGTACTGTAACTAAGAGTTCCTGGATCATAAGATGTTGAACTGATTGTGGCAACCTTCGGTGGGCTTGTTGAGGTTCCGAAGTATACGTCATATGTGACCGTGTCACCTGGATCTGGATCACCGCCTGTCCAGCCTAGATTCTCGTTG
>JAUVHR010000164.1 GCA_030593165.1 Candidatus Thorarchaeota archaeon | reverse complement strand
CGACAAGGAGTAGCTCTATTACTTATCGCGAATGTTGCTCTATCATTTGTAGTAATTCATGAAACAATGTATGCTGGTAATCTCCAGTGGGGCGTTGAAGAAGGGGATAAATTCTCATACAGCATCGAAGCAGCAGGATATTATGTCAGCGACTATGAACATCCCTGTATTGAATTGAATAACACAATTGTTGTTTTCGAAATTACCAGTCTGCCTGCTATTCCTCTATACTGTGATCGCGAGATGTTCCGTGAATCCATAGTCGATACTCCAAAAGCAAGCGTGGCTTTTGAAAACGGAAGTAGTCTAAATCCAGACAGTGCTAGTGTTCTGACCACATTATTCTCCAACAGTCTCTTGCCCATTGGTGATTGGGTCTTCATTGAGGGTCTCTATTATGACCGAGCGCAAGGAGGACTTGGAGCACCAGTTCAAGACCCATGGTTCTCTCGATTTGAAGGGAACACCTTTCGTTTTGGGGAAGTCCATTTTTCATGTATTGGTGCACCTGGATGGGATGCAGAAATCTCCCTGGAAAACGGAGTTCCAGCAATGATACGTGATTTCCCAAATGATTGGGGTGGAATAACTATCATACTCACACGCAATTGATGTGTGAAATGAGCTAAGCGCATCAAAACACTCATCTTCTCGTCTATTTCGTCTTCATTTTCATGAAATACATGTTCCTAGCCACTGAAGACAACAAGATGCAACTCATGCACATCCTTCTCAACGCGAATCATTTCCATGACTTAGGTCACAAAGTTGCAGTAGTACTCGAATGCGCATCACCAAGTCTACTCATCGGAATCGAAGATGGCTCGATCAAGCTTCCACTCTTTGGCAAGGCATTGAAGAATGGAATAATTAGTCATGCGTGCAAAGCGTGCACCGCCCAGTTTTCAGCAACTGAAGCCGCACAGAAACTGGGAGTTTCCATCATGGGAGGTCTCCAGGGCCACTCCAATCTTCTTCGTTTCGCTGAGGAAGGCTACTCAATCATCAGATTCTAGTTTCCCTTAGAAAATAGAAAGAGATGGCGCTTGGGATGGGACTCTCGAACTCGAACAGAAAGCTGAAGCGTTGAAGTTAGACAATACTGATAAGGTCTGTCTGTTACCAGTGAACAAAGTGGTATCTATAGAGGGAGAATGGTGCCTGCGTTTAGATTGCGACCTATGCAAGGAATTGAATCAGATATTGGTTGGTATCAAATGATTCGAGTATTAGGAGTTGGGGGCAATTCTAAAACCTATCTTGCTATATGTACTGATCCAAAAGAGAAGTTAGGACAGCATGTTGCTATCAAGTTTTTCCTGAATTTTGCTCAACCAGAGAGATTGTCAGCTTTCAAGAATGAATTCCGATTTCTAAGTTCTTGTGAACATTCAGCAGTTCTACGTGTTAGTGATATTGGAGAATATAATTGGGAGCGAACAAAGGTTCCCTTCATCGTAACAGAGTATCTACCAAACAATCTCAGAGAGATAATGATGAAGAAGGAAGCTTCGAAGGTGGTAAAAGCAGGGTGGGCTACTCAGTTGAGTACGGCTCTTCATTATCTTCATACACTAAGCCCATCTGCAATTCATCGAGATGTTAAACCTGAAAATGTGTTCATTAGAGGGGCTCATGCAATCTTGGGAGACTTTGGTATGATGCAGAGATACGAAAAAGATACAGAATCTCCAGATGAACGAACTACAATGTTTCGAGGACGATATCGATCACCAGAGCAAGTTGCATACATGAAAGGGGAAGGAGAACTTCATCCTTGTTCAGATGTCTTTCAACTGGGTTTGGTTCTTGTTGAACTTTTTTCGGGACAGAATCCACTGATTAAACCGCCATACACTGACGGCAAACCCGATTTTGCAGCACCTTTGGAAATTAAATCCTTTCGTATAGCTGGAACACGGGGGCTTCATATTCTTAGAGTATTGAAAACAATGCTTCGATTTGATTCCACGTATCGTCCTACTGCAGGCGACCTTGCTGTTTCTTGGGAACGAATATTCAAGGAATTGTTGCGTGCACAAGGCAGACTAGAAGGTTGGCAATTCTAAGATACTGGTTTCCTGAATACCAACGCGGTCCTCAATTCAATCATTATTCGTCAGATAGATTCACAAACAACATATAGGTAACTGTTTTGGTATTGAATCTCACTTACTGTATCATCTTGTTCTTGAAAGTGAACGAGTGGGTATATCAAGAATCGTGTCAGATGCAAATTAATGAGGGGTTTACTATGAGAATGCTTGATTTCAGAATAATTGGAGAGAAGATTCAGCAAATTACTCGTAAATGGTTTAGTGAAATGCCTCCAGACGAGCCTGTTCTTTCTTGGAATAACGAAAAGCCAATGTGGGCAAGGCCATTCAGTTCAATAGGTATTAGATTCACACCTGCCTATGAAAAGTTGAACATAGCTGAAGGAAGTCCGTTTTCAATTGGTATTTTGATAGAACATATACCTGACTACAATCCCAATCTTGATTCACGAATCTCAGGCATAATCACCAATCTAGCAGAAATTATCTCTGGTGATTGGATAAACTCGAAATGTATTCCAGGCATCGAAACTGGTCCAGATGGTCCAAGTGAATTCGATTATCACGCTTTTTCCATTGTCTTTGAAGAAGAACGGTTATACAACTCCTCCATATACTAACGACCTTTCATTTCGAATCTCGCCCTCCGCACCACTTCTTCTGATCTATTCAGACTACCAACGACCGAATCTTTTCTTGCTCTTCTTGTGATGTTTATGATGAGCTTTCTGTGACGAGAATACTTGGAGGTTGCTTCTGCGGTTGTCTGTCTTGTCCCTATTCTTGTGATGAACAACCTCTCCTTTACGAAGTTAATCCCAAATTCTTTAGCGGATTTTTCAGCTCCACTCTGATACTCTGCAAACGAAACCATAATCCCCTTGTTTTCTATAGTAGAATTGCTCCTTCGTACTATTCTTTTTATCGTTACGAAGCTAACAAAGGATTGTTGATACAGGGCATGTGGCTATATCAACAGTGAATGCTGTCAGAAAAGTGATAGAATTGAGTAGAATAATTCAGAGTATCTTAAGATTAATGAGCGAACTTCGTCCTGGATGGCTAATCGAATCTTTAGAACATGGTGTAGCTCTAGAGATGGCAAGATATAATTTTCCAACAAAAAAGATAGACAAAGTTCAAGCTGCTGATATATTCTTTGTAGTTGGGGGATTTCTATCAGATTTTCCTAGGATTTCTAAACACTCGCTCTTTGAAGGATATGAAGATAGCATCAAATCAATATCGATCAATCCATTTCTGAAAAAGGTTGAAAAATTATTCAGGAAATCTCTAAAGGAATTTGAAGTACTTTGGGATAATCCAGACTCAAGTATTTTCAGTTCTCTTCCCGGAGTAATGAAATGGATGCCTGAAGTGCACATTCAAGATTTTAACACTCTTCTCTCATTAATATCAAGTAATGCTAGAAGCAGAGCAATCGGTAGATTTAGACCTCAAAGTGTATTATGGGCACTTTATGACTACATTCTCTACGCACTTACAGGGAAAAGAGGATCAGATTCATTCTCATCTGGAAGATATACAGATGTTGCAGTCAAGTGGCTAATTAGCGAACTCAAAAATCAATCTATCCCTAAAAATGACAATTCCTATGGATATGCAGTTCTTCGCAATATAGTTGCACCACAAGATATGTTACATATGGATGAAACCACTCACATCCGAAAATCCTCAAAATTCGAGTGGAGAGAACTTCTTCTTCCGGCTAGAAAATCATTTGGTAAAGAGAATATGTTAGTAAATGAAGCCAAATTCTCAATCTCAAAAAAATTGGATTCACTTTGCATATTGGAAACCACACTTCCAGATTCATCTGGTTCTGACATTCATGGAGAACTAACAAAAGAATCTATGAAATCTGCAAGGGAGTTGGGGAAAAAGCTTCGAAATATTTTGTATGATGCTGTTTCCTGCATGCGTTTGGTAATCCATCCTAAAATTGGAATAGCCTTTCTGAACCATACGGGAGTGCATATTGACACCTCTCCTTTATCCCCAATATTCAGACCCGAATTTCATCCACCTCCTGATGCACAATCAGGAATTAGTGGTACAATTGCTGATAGAGGGCGCCATTATCTAACATTTACAGCATATCCCGATGAAAACAGGGCGCTCGTGGAATTCTGGGAGCAATTCAAAACATTTCGATATGAATCGGATAAAACGGATTTTCACAAGCTATATGATCGTGCGCTAACACGATTCAATTTGGCATGTACAGAGTATTACATTGAGGATGCGATTATCGATTTTGTTATTTGTATGGAAATAATTACTCAAGGGGGAGGTCCTATAACAAGCTACAGAGTAGCTAGCTTTGTTTCCCCAGATGAGAAGATTCAGATTGTTCAGAAGATAATCAGTGATCTTCTCCAATTAAGGAATGATTGCGTACATGGATCAATATCCAATGAGGAAGATATCAGGAAGAATCTTCAGTGTCTATCCCAAACCCAGATAATTTCTCGTGCTTTTTTAAGAAATACTATATTCTACTGTATAACTAAGGGAATACCCACTGGAAAATATGAATTTCGAGATGTCCTTGATGGCTATTTTATTGATTGTGATAAAAGAGTAGATTTACAGAACATGGTACCTGATTGGTCGATGAGAGATATGTCTGATATTCGGTAACAAGGATAATGAAGCACAATCTGGAAAATCTCGTAGAAGTTCGCGAGTTCAAATCTCGCCCTCCGCACCACCTTACTCTTGGTCAGGCTTCTTGGAGGGAGCTCATCTCTGCCTATATCTCACCCACTCGATATAAATGAAGAACCCAACTGGCGAGAGCAATAGGCTGACTAATACTGTAGATATTAAATTGTCATAAAAAAGCCACCAATAGATGGGAGGCGTTTCAAAGAAAACCAAGTGTAAGATAGTGCTTGTCAGAACTGCGAGCACGTATCCTATTACAATGCTCCTTATGATTAATCCAAACGGAGGCATACTAGATCACTCGCCGCAGAAGAGTTGGCAATTGAATTTCAAATTCAGAAGCTCCTAATCCACTCCTCGATTTCGGAAAAGGAAACTATCAGACCTATTTGAAATGCAGCCACTGAGATTGTAAAAAGTAATAGGGATGAAATGAATACATACGAGCGAGATGTATGTCACAATGAAGTCAAGCAAACAGGGCAAGGTCTGTGAGGATAGGTTCATCAAAGAGAACATTATCCCGCGAGGCCACAAGGTCCTAGGGATTGACAAGCGCAAACTGGACACCCGTGGCGGATGGCCTGACATCATCACCGTGAAGGATGGTGAGGTCCACGTATATGAGGTGAAGTCAGGAAACCACAAGATTGACGACCACCAGATGGAGGTTCTCAAGGCACTTCATAATCTAGGAGCCATAGTCCATCTGATTCACTTCGAAACCCTCGATAGTGAGCCAACCGAAACGGTTTGGTCAAGACACTAGGAAAATAGCCAACATCAAGTGAGGCCAATCAGGAACCCGAGCTAATAATCCTAGGTCAATAGTCGCCCTTAACAAAATTCTTCAACTGATGGAAGAAACCTGTTGCAGTTGCTAATCCAATCTTACGCTTCAATTTATCAACAGAGAATCATCATGAATTAGTAGAATGTCAGAAGGAATCCGCGACCAACTTGAACGCCATCGAAGAGAGGCTGAGAGGCTGGTCAAGCAGTACGGAATGCAAAAGCAGAAAATTACGAGCTCATCTTCCAGAGCTGTCGCAGATATGTTTAGTGAGGGCATTGGATATATCGCGGAAAGCCTCACAGAATCAACCGAGTGGGGCAGAATGGGAAAGAAGTGGTCCGAGGGCGCCATGGAGAATCAACAGAAACATAATCTTGAGCAACTTGAAACGGAATACAATCAACTACTGGAAGTCCAAGTAAGAGAAATCAAGGAATTCCTTTCTGCTGTTTCCGTTCTCAGAAGAACCAACCCCAATCCTAACACGGATGTCATCTTACGACGTTTCGAGAAGATTAACGAACGTTCCACTTTCAAGGGTAAAGCCAGTAGATTAGTGGAGATTCTGTCTTCACTACAAGCCAAGAAACTGGTTCCCAATTCGGAGCTTCACAAGCTTTCAACCAAGGCCAAACACGTAATTGTTGATCCTAGTACTCCCTACTCCGCGAAAAGAGAGATTGAGGACATCCTGAATCAGGTCCGTGAGTACGTAACCCTGATTGATGTCTACGTCGATATGAATACTCTGGACATTCTATTAGCTGTCCCAAGAGGCATACCAATACGGATACTAACACAGAAACGTCCAAGATGGCCCGAACGTAAGTTTTGTCAACAGTGTAGGGACTTCGAGATTGAACGACCAGGCTTCGAAATTCGAATGACAAATCAGAAGGTGTTTCATGATCGATACCTCCTTACCGACAAGGGTTCATGGCAATTCGGTGCCTCATTGAAGGATTTCGGCAAGACGATGACCACCCAAATTAAGCTTGAGGAACATGCCTCCGTCAAAGTCAAGGAGCTGTTTGAGAAATTCTGGACTGAATCTGTCCCGTTGAATCGAGAGGCCTAGAAGTGTCGGTGTTATTCTTCGGTATCTCCGAGTGTTACTACTAAATCCTTGGTCTGCAGATAGGGCTATCGACTAGGGATGGCGCCGGGGATGAGATTCGAACTCATGCGCCTCAAAGGGCAGCGGTTTTCGAGACCGTCTCCGTAGCCACTTGGATACCCCGGCTAGATTGCGACAATGTTGGCACTGAGCTCTTTGGATTTAATGTTAACTAAGCTCTCTTAATCTCTTCAAGCGCCTGCTTCATCACATCTCTTGCGATGTCTTCCAGTTTCTTCAGCGCCTTCTTAGTCTTGGCGCCACCATACAATCTGGCCTTTGGTTCAGTTCCCGAAACCCTAACCAAGACATAGGAATCGTCGTTGCGCTCGATCCTGATTCCGTCCTCTTCTAAGACTCTCTCCACTCCACTAATCCTTGGAACAAGCAATTCCTTCACCTTTGGGAGAAACAGCGGTTTCGCATTGTCAGGGCATGGAAAGTTGGCCCGCAGGATTGGATACTCGGGCACTGTTTTCATCAACTCGATACAACTGCCATTTCCCTGTTCGTTGACCATC
>JAUVHR010000033.1 GCA_030593165.1 Candidatus Thorarchaeota archaeon | reverse complement strand
AATCCTGAAGGTTCAACTATGTTTTCCGTCCACTCAGATAGAATATTTCCTGAAATCAGAACAAATCTTTTAGAATCATTTACTGCATAATTAGCGCCCCACGTCAGGTAAGTAGATTCTAGTGTGAAATTCAGGATTTGGCACCCAAGTTGAGCACTAAATATCACCTCAATCACACAATGCATATTTGTTGTATTGGTACTAGAGTTGGTTTGAATTCCAACTGTTACGTTTTGTGACTGAAGATTGCAAGTAACCTCATTATTTGATGCTAGTAAAAGAGATCCCTGACTTCTCCACTGATTCCTGTGTACATAGATTGGAAGTAAAGTGTAGACAATGACAATTGCCGCAATGATTATGACCAAGAGAGCTAATTCTTTGCGGCGATGCCTATCGCCATACTGTTCACTCATTGAAACACCTTCGATTCACAGGTTTGCAAAGAAATCTTTTCAAATCTTAAAGAATCTATTGATGAAAACAGCATCTGTTGAATCACTAAGTCAGAGAATAAAAATTCAATAAGGAAGTGAAAACAGATGTGGGAAAAATGGTGGGGTGAGGGAGATTTGAACTCCCGATCGACGAGTTTCGCCTAGGCAACGTCATTTATTGACCCGCTCAGTTCGAGTTCGAATTGAACCCAGATCTGGAGCCCGTCGCCATACCGTTCCATGCAAGTAGGGAAATCCTAGCTGCAGACTAGGCCACCACCCCATAGTGTGACCTGTAAATCTTTGAGTAATGATAAGAACCTTTCGCCGGGATTACTCGTAATCTGAGTCCAACTTGGCAAGAAGTGATTTGAGCACCATGATTCGTTTGTACATAAAACCGGAACGGTATAGTCTTTCCCTGATATTGGTGACTCTGTCACTCAATATTATCGAGTCTGAATCGGGTTTCAGTTCTGGATTAACCAGATATCGTATTACGGAACTTTTAGATGATTCAAGAAAGTCTTCAGACAGTCCCGTGTATCCTGCTAAAGCTCTTGCATTATTCCACCAAAGTGTAATCCGTTGAACCCATGTATCAAAGTAATTGGATTGCTGCACAAAATCTATTTCACTAATATTCAATTTGGTGGTTCGTCTAATGGACAGTTGTCCATGCTCTGATTTTGCAGATACATCCAGAACACTCAATACAGGTATCTCTGAGTCGTGTGTTTCCCTCGATAAGGCTGATTTAAGTTCTGTATAGTCCGACCAAGTTAGAGCTTGGTCAGTCTTCGATTTGTACATCAGTTTTAGAATTCGCTTGTGAGTAGATTCGTTGTCTTTCTGACGCCAAAGAAGAACCCAAGCATCAGCACTAGTTATCCCTGGTTTTTTCATTGGTTCTTTTGATTGGTATACTACAGCAACATCAAAGCACAGTTTCACCATGGAGTGAGTGGTTCTTGCCATCAGCCGGCGCCATGACCATAGTCATCGTCATAGTGGGTGTGTTCTTTGTCAGAAAACGAAGTGTCGGTCAAGTCAACTGATTACCAAGTCCTTTCTTTGACTTCTTCAAGGCCACGGGTGTAGACACGGATTTGAACGCACTAGTCAACAGAGTTGATCTGCCAACGGGAATAACCAGACTGCATCGAAGAACACTCACTTGTGACACATACCAAAGTCTTCACGACTTTGAACATCTTTGTTCACCTAACGAACACTACTGGCCGTTTCATTAATAAGACCACTTCATGCAGTTGAGTATTGGTTATGATGGGGAGAATAGGAATAATCCCTTCTGTGTTTCTCTTTGTCGGAGCATTGCTGGTTATCATTGCAGGATTTGCTAGTCCTGGGGTTCCCACAGAATTGCCATTGAACTATATTGAATTGGGCATTGGGCTGACTCTAATCGTAATAGCAGTAGTTCTTATCGCACGGAAACGCAGTTAAGATATTCCCGGAGGATGAAGGGAGTGTTGTCGTACTTCTCTTAACCTCCAATCTTAGGCCTGTATCGCGTCTGACGCTAGGACCTCATATACTCTATGCCTATCTGAATTGGTTCCAATCCGGAAGTCTGTGTATTGACTGACTTGTACACCGGATTGATGTACTTGGGTTATCATCTTCGCAGACCTGAGAACCTCTTTGGTCTTCATTTCATGAATCATATCAGCGGTGGCCCGGATAGTGATGTTTCTCTGATTTTGTAATAGAGAAACATAGACAAAATGGTTGCAGTGAGAACTGTCACAATGGACAAAGGAGTCAGATAGTAGAACCAAGGATTCATGACCATGATTCCGACTGTCTGGTGTACAATCATACTCGGTCTATCTGATTCTGTAGATGCTTCAAAAGAGTCCAATACAATCTGAGTTCCGTGTTCCGCAGTGATAGCGATTCCCAATGTTCCAGCATATAGGGTTTCAAATGGTCCATCAGGTACAAGAATACTAATCACGTAATTCCCAGTTGTTGAAATGTCAAGCGTAGTGAAGGGTGCAGTGTGATACGGTGGCATGTTTGCATAGGTTAGATCATCAAAATCTGTGACTGAGTAATTCCATACACCTTCTGTATCAATAGCATGAAATCGAATTGGACCTCCTGATATGACTTCGTTGCAAGTGAAACTGAAGATTACCTCAATGAGAGCTCCACCTCCAGGCCACGGTTTATAGTCAAACTCAAAGAGACCTATCTCAATTGTTTCATTGCCACCTTCTGTATAGTTGCTGATTCTGATGAACAACTCGATTGAGTGTGTGCGTGGATTGACGGAGCTGACAAAGGTGTCCTCACCACCATATTCACCACTAGCAAGAGGAGGATTCACATAGATGATGTAGTAGCCAAAGAGTAAGGGTGTGAGAAGAAGAAACACAACAACTAGCATTATTGTTACATGTGTCCTTTTGGATTCCCAGTTGATTTTACTCAATGTGGACATTCAATCACCTGCTACCACATTTGAGTATTAAACAAAGTATGGACATAATTCTAGTTCTAGAACCTGTCCCAGTCGGTTAGTACAAAACTCAGGGACTGCGGCAGTCTTATTATGTACATAGTGAGAACTTACTGGTGTAGGAGGTTCATTACATGGTACGACGTGGTCTGAAGATCCCAATTCTCACACTCGGTCTTATACTGGGTGCACTAGCTTCAATCAGTACTATTACTATCTTCTGGCTGATTGGACTAACTGTTCTATTTGGGTCATTTGTGGGTGCATTATACTTCAACGGTGTTTTTGGTCCCCATGTCAAGGTGAACGAATGTAAACTGATACTTCTCTTGCTTCTTCTCAATCTAGCAAATACACTAGTCATATTGTATTTCGTCATTGGTATTATTATCATGCTAGTTACTCTTCCACCGGGACTAGATGTCATGACCGTCGCCCCACCAATAGGAAGTCTGATCCTAGGAGCAGTTTCTGTTGCACTACTAATTATCTCATACAAAGACTGTAGAGTCAGCGAGTACTTAATATCAGAAGAATAACAGGTAAAGCGCGCTTGAATAATCTAGAAGGGGGGAAATGAATTGAGGGAATGTGTAGTCCTAGGAATTCTTGTTGTAATTCTTGCTACATTGGTTCCGGTTCAACCAATAAACCCAGATACCAGAACTAAGAGTGGCAGTGGGCAACTCGACGAAGGTGACCGACTGACGAGGACTATGACTGTGGAACAAGGGGATTTCATGAGCGGCCGATTTACAGCAACAGGAGGACAGCTGCAATTAGGGGTCTTACTTGAGGACAATTATCAAAATGATGTACCACTACCAATAATAGTATGCCAGATTCATGCAGTTGGAGTTCACGAGTCATTCGAATTCGAAGTTCCGTTGGATGGAGAATGGGTGTTCGTTCTGATAAACGATAACGCATTTTCTGTGGAATATACGTACTCTTGGTCAAATACACCAAAAACAGAAATGATGTATATGAATTGGGGACCGTGGATTACAATTGGTGCCATAATAGGAATTGTTGCAGCTATTATCCTATTTACACGAAAACAAAGGGAATAGAGATACTCGCATGTTAGAAGACGTTTTTTGATTTTGGTGATACTAAAGCTAATTCTGAAGTGACCCTAGCAAAAGTACATCCCGACTTCACATGGCCGCAGTTTCAAGATTGGGGATTCTCCGGCACCACTGAACAATATGAACATAGACACAACTCAAAGCTCAATGGTACAATCTAGATGTGTTGGTTGTGTGTCCCTTGCGGTCATAAGAACAGATAGGGCATCACAAAATGCGGAGAATGTGTGGGTATGTATTGAGAGTTGATGGCAACTCTCAAGAACAGCGACGGGTTCCAGATCTGGACTCATTTCGAGTCTGACATACGGGGTCATTATCTGACCGTCGTCCGAAGACACTCGTCGATCGGGAGTTCAAAAGGCAATGTGTGTTAATACTTTGTCTGAAAATCTCCCTCGCCCCACCACATCCTTCTTGGCTGATTCTTTAAGAAGCTCTTTGATATTTGCACATATCTGATAGAATATACTGCTTCAGGTGCATCATTTTCACTGTCAAACAATGATTGCTGTAAACACAACTCCTTTTTTGGTGACTTGTGCATTACATAATGATAAGATTAGGAGTCTCCGACTATGAAACCCCAACATGCAATGATTTCGCTTCTCTTGGTATTAGTCATGATGGCAAGCGCCGTACCACAGAACGCCGCGGCTGCCTCTCTTGATTCCAATGACACGTTTGGTCCCGAGCTCCAAGTCTATGAGGTAGATTCCTTCGTGTATCGTGCTTCATTCAAGCTATCGGATGGTACCGAGATTCTGTTGGTGCGCAGTACTTTTAGCATCTATTACCTATTCCACCCCCTTCCAAGGGTGGCTGAGCATTACGTTTCTGCATTTATTGGATTCTACTACGGGAAGACTATGTTAGGCAGGAGTATTGTGAGTGAAGTTGTCATCGAGGAGGTGGCATTTTATCCCAAATGGAGTGACATTGCCGGTTCCAATCACGACCTTCTATTTGGCGCTCCAATCTTTGTGCTCTCCGAATCCATAGCAGACAAAGAGCTGGCTAGGGGGACTATTCTAATTGATGAGAGTCCACTCTCACGCTATGTTCAACAGTTTGGGGGCACACTTGTTTTCACTGGGTTGAAATTCGTGCTTGAAGACGGAAGGGAAATTACACTCTCAGATGATTCTATACAGATTGTCCTTGAAAAGCACTACAATGACTTTCTGCCAAGAGAGGCCACCTTGACTGGTGAGGATAATGTCACCTACTTGTCAGATGAGAATAGTATCAACTTCACCGCCCAGGGTAGTGCTCCTCTCTTAGCTCTTCTTGATCTGATATTGGCCTATACAATGATGGGTCTGGGTGTGGCCATTGTTATACCAGGAATCTTGCACTTCAAGGGGCGCATAACACTGTCTACGGCTAGGCTGCGAAGATTCACTTCCTATGGCCCCTCAGATGCCCAATGAACTCCTAGTCCGGAAGGCATTGATTAGTCGAATTTTCTTGAAAAGGGAAGAATGTGCCAGCTTGCGGGCTTCTCACGGGCTCGCGCACCGCAGACTTCCCGCAACGGCACCCCGCCTTAACTACCGAGATCGGAACGAGTTCGGGTGGACCCGGGGGCCTATGACCGGCATCAAGCCTCCGTCACAATGATGTGTTATTAAACATTACTCTAGAGCTCTAGGGATCATGGCTCGAAGCACACGACCTTTCCATGAGTCCCAGTGTTTTGGTTTGTCTGACACCCCTGTCACGCATTTTCTATATGATGTATCTAGTATTAAAACTCATCACTTGTAGAGATGAAAGTGTTTCAGGTAGGTCTGCGGATGAAGATTCCTATGAGGGGATTCATTGTTCTCGATATTTCCTGTAAGTATCATAAACGAAGAATGAAGTCAAGGTACCAAAGAAAGCAGTCACAACCAGAATCAAGATCACACCTCTCAAGAAATAAACATCCTCCATGAACATAATCATAATATCATTCAACAATAATGCAGATTGAGTGGTAAAATATGCCAAGACTATCATTAGAAACACATTATTGAATAGCATGGACCGTTTGGACCACTTCATGTCTGCGGATGAAATCCCCTTCGATTTGTATCGGTGTACAGCCCAAATCCCAACAGCTGTCAGAATATAGACGCCTAGGAGAATCCTCCCAGGAAGGTTGTAATTGACTCTTGGAATGCGCAATCCCGACTGTAATGCTAGGACCCCAGTTACATTCACTAATGAATCATTATTCAGGACAACTACTTTCCAATATGTAGGTACTAAAAATGAACTGTATCGCCACGGTGGATAACACATGAATTGGGTTTCATTGAAGGTTCCTAGTACATAAACATCCTCAGGACGGTTCTCATCCAGTAAGAAGAGAGTCACAGGTCCTCCTTCGAGATTCGTGATGATTATCTCCAGTCCATCCTCTGCTACTACGTTAGGCAACTGTTCAGTGGACTGCATTTCGTTAGGACCAAGGTTGAATTGGAGTACTGGGCCTTCGATGAACCACCCACGACTCCGTAAAACATCATAATCATAGACACTCCAGAGATGCAATGAGCCAAGAATAAGGGTTGAAAGAATCAGGAGACCAGCAACTCCTCTTCGACTCTTAAACCAGTAAGATTTGTGGACAAAGATTTGATGGAACACTAACCCTAGAATGATTAAAAGTTGCCAAGAATTATCGATAACAGTAGTCATCAAAGGCATTCCCCATGCACTCAACCATAGAGTAGGATAGGTAGAGCTTCATATTAAATCCAACTCGTATATTTTTGTTCAAACAGTCCCAAATTCTCACTGAAACTCTAATTCTTCTTCTTAATGGACAGTAAGACAACAATCTGCGGTGCGCGAGCCCGTGAGAAGCGCACAAGCTGGCACATTTTTCCCTTTTTGATGGGTAAATCTAGCATACCAAGTTACCATATGGTAGAACGCATGTTAATACTAGAAATCGCCGAGTTCGGATTTGGATCTTTTAACACCCGTACAGACAGACGAGTATTCTATCAGTTTCCACTGACCTGAAGAATTCCGCGCCAGAGACACAGGCGTTGGCATATCTTTTCCGCCAGATTGAATGAATATCTTCTTCTCGCGTTCGCCTTTGTCCTGCTCTTTTACAACGGTCATGACAAGTTTATTGTTGGAAACTTGGTATTCATTGTCTGGAGTACCGCCTACATAAGACCGAGCTATGTGACTGGTCTTTGAAAATTGTCCAATATAGTAGGCACTGCCATGACGACGTAGCATGCGGCCAGATGGTGAACTGCCATCCTCTACGCTGTCCTTCTTTGAAACGACAACGGTCATCATTGCGTTCGCAAGTTTGGGGTCATTCTCAATGTTCAGGGCTGCAATGATATAGTACATAATAGTTTCATAGGGAGAGCCTGCATCCTTCTCCCAAGCAGCTTTGAACTTGTCAAAGTCGGTAATCATTGCTTTCTCTACTGTCTTGGCCATAGAAATTTCACCGTTTCATACCTGTCTGTAATTGGGGAAAAGACTTTCGTGTCTGTTAAGGATTCATGCGTTAAACGAGGACATGTCAAGCCCTCAAGCTTGGACATTCTTGTATCCTAAGTTTTCCTTGATAGCTACGCTTAAAGGACAACCCGCGACTTTTGCGATGATATTCATGCAACTACCAACTGACGAATTTAGCGGGATCATCAGTATCGCATTCTTTGGATTCATTATACTGATGAGTTGCTATAGCCAACGGATAACGATGTGGCAATGGCTAAAGCAAATCGAATCAGGTCTGATTGAGCTCAAAAAGATGCACCTTGAGTCCAGACTGACTGCGGTAGATACCTTCAAGGAATTTGGCAGGACAGAAGATGAGGTAGTAGCTGAGCTGGATAGGTGGCTGGACTTCTTCACAATAATGCCAGTTGATCTAGATCCTGCGGGGATACTGAAACGTCTGGACCACCTTCTGGACAATCGCAGAGACCGCTTCCAAGAGTTCGTGTCTGAGCTGGCTCCAGAAGCAAACACAAGCCAAGTTCAGTCGTTGGAGAATACGCTGGAAGTGACCCAAGTCCTCTATTTGATATACAGAATCGTGAAACATTTCTACATACTGGGCAAGAAAACTGGCAGTCAGCTAATTATCATGCAGGTCCATATGCAGATGCCTGAACTCCTCAAACTGGCCAAGGCATACTTCGATGCAATCGGCGCCTTTGCAGAAGGTAAGCCTATTGGTGATGGAATTGGACCTCTTGTAGTGACCAAGTTTGCAAGAGAAATGGGTGCCACTCCAGATGATTATGTACATGAGATTGCGCGAGAGGTGGGCTATTACCCAATCGAGTTTGAAGACCGTCAAGTGTTTGCTCTAAGAGCTACTGGTCCTGGAGGCACCGTTGGCAAACCGGGTTTTGCAGTCAAGAATCTCGTTGAGAGCAACAAAGGCAAGATTGCTCACATAATCACGGTTGATGCAGCACTCAAGCTTGAAGGCGAAGAGCTGGGTCGTATTTCGGAAGGAACGGGTGCCGCTATTGGTGATCCGGGTCCTGAGAAACATGCCATTGAACAGGCAGCCACTGAAAATGGGATTGGAATCGAAGCCATTGTCATTAAAGAGGATGAAGCCGCAGCTATCGGGGTTATACCGAAGCAAATCATAGACTCGGTCCCTGAAGTGATTGAAAGAATCAAGACTGCCATAAGAAAGAGAACGAACCCAGGTGACAAGATCATACTGGCCGGCATCGGTAACACGATAGGTATTGGTCTATGAGGTGAAGTTCATGGGTATTATCACTAAAGTAATTGGTGCCATTCTCGCTGGTGTTGGTTTCTACATAGTTTTGATGGGCTTGAATCCGCTCCCAGATGATTCAATGACCTTTGTGTATTTCATCATTGGACTAGTCGTGATGTCAGTGGGTTTCAACCTCATGGTTGGTTCTCGTCGGGAGAAAGAGGTGAAGCCGCCGCCACCAACTATCACCGAGATAAGATGCGACAGCCCAGAATGTAACTTCAAGGAGATACGTGACTTCGAAAGGGGAGACTATATTCTAAGGCTCGTAGACGTGCCATGTCCCAAGTGTGGAGGATCAATGACAGTTGAAGGCATTTACGTAATTCGGGAGGAACCCGAGCAAACATTCAATGTCTAGTCCCGTTTTGTAAGAACAATAGGACCGTTCTCTGTAATGAAGACTGTGTGTTCTGATTGAGCCACAGGTCTTCCGTTCTTTTCTGCGACTACCGCACTTCCGCGCACAATACGATTCTTCAGGAGTTCCCTTAGTGGCTCAAGTACATCAACCCCATCCTGTTTTGTGCCAATCCATCGTAGTGCAAATGGAAGTGGGCCATATTTCTCTCTTAGATGTACTCTCAGCTTCTCCGCAACACCCTCAAGTTGTCTGTCTGTACCGATGTTTGTGAACACGTATACGTTATCAGTGTCACCCACACCGCCCCCACTTGTAGCATAGGGTTCGATAGCATAGTAATCGCCCACCTCAACAGTTCCGGCGTTTCTCAACTTTCCATTGGGGACCTTTTTCCCCCCGTGGAGTTTGTATCTTCTGAGTTCGTGACCGCAGATATCTTCGATTGCCCTCAAACCATAGGCACGAATCACACGTTCTATCTGGCGACCTACAACGCTCAGAGAAGTTCCAGGCTGCATTAGCTCGATAGCCTCCTGCAGAGCATCATCAGTAGCGGCCGTAAGCCCTTCCAAGGACCCATCCATATCCACCGTAAGTGCAGTGTCTGCGATGTGTCCATCAATATGTACCCCCACATCCACCTTGACAACGCCCCAGTCGGGGATTATACTTCGGTCTCCAGGTGGAGAGGTGTAGTGTGCCACAACATCATTGATAGAGATGCATGTAGGGAAGGCTGGGCGTCCTCCATAGTCTATAATCTTCTTCTCGGCCATGGTACAGAGTGTGTATACCTTGGCCCCGGGCTTGACTTCTCTACGAACCTCGTCAAGCACACGGGCTGCAATCTTGCCCGCCTTGATTGAAGAAGGATGTGGACCTATCACCGTGCATTCTCCAATCTTGGAACATTGTAGATGTTCTTAAGAAGTTCCATGCACGCGAATACTACACGCTGTTTCTCTGGGTGGTGACAATCGCACCATCTTCAGAAACGAATATTGAATGCTCGGACTGAGATACAAGCCCATCTTTTCCCTCTAGTAGCACAGGGTAACCTGAGATGACGCCGGCTCGTGTTAGATTCCGTATGGCGGTTTGAACGTCAATCTTGTCATCGTGTAGCCATCTTGCTGCCCACGGTAGTGTTCCAAATCGCCTGAGTGCGCTATTCCTAACCTGCAGGGTCAGGCGATTAAGCTTCTTCTTGCTGGACATATTGTTTGAAAAGATATAGGATGCATGTCCACTTTTGATGGTACCATTACCGTCAGTTGCAAAGGGTTCAACAGCGTAGGTTTCTCCTGCATACATTTTGTCACCAAGGCGCATTCTGACATTGGGAACGTTCTTCCCTGCGTGGAGATTCCATGGTTTCATTTGGTGGCCACTCAACTGGTGAACAGGTCTGAGTCCATGGCTTTTGATAGCTCGCTCGATGGCCGCACCAATCTCGCCTAATCTGACACCAGGCCGTATCATTTCGATTGCAGCCTCTAGAGCATCATCAGTGGCGGCTATGAACTGCTCATATGAGCCATCCAGATCAACTGTTAGTGCGGTATCAGAGAGATGTCCATTGATATGCACACCCAAATCGATTTTTACCAATCCTTTGTCTGGGAATATCTTAGTATCCCCATGTGGACTTGTGTAATGTGCGGCTTCATTGTCGATTGAAACGTTACATGGAAAAGCAGGCTTTCCTCCATACTCGAAGATTTTCTTCTCTGCCAGAGAGCAGATTCTAAGGACTTTCACTCCCGGTTGAACGACCTTGGAAACCTCGGTTATCACTCGCGCTGCAATCTTGCCAGCGTCAATGAGATGAGGATGTGGTTTCACTGCCATGTTAAGGGCTCCTTGCTTCCGCTTGGATATCGCCATCTTAAGGTGTTCTATGAATGTACGGTACTATGAATTGTATTGCATCATCTGTAGTGAAGCAATGAAAAGATGTATTATCCAGCGACATTGATTGAGAAGAGGTGAATATTCCTCATGAGAGTCACGTATCTTGGTCATGCGTCGTTCAAGGTTGAATGTGATGGAAAGATTGTTCTTGTTGATCCGTGGTTGAACGGACCAACGTCGCCAATCAAGGTGGCAGATGTGGACAAAGCCGACATTGTACTTGTAACACATGATCATGGAGATCATGGATATGCAGAAGCTGTTGAGATCTGCAAGAAGACTGGTGCCTACTTTGTTGCAATCAACGAGCTTGGAATTCAAGCCAAGTCTGAAGGCGTTGAGAATGTGCACACTCTGAATATCGGTGGTAGTGTGAAGATAGGAGATATCAGAGTGATTCTGGTTCATTCATTTCACTCATGTGAAAAGGGTACGCCAACTGGATTTGTAGTGGAGTTCCCAAGTGGAACTTTCTACCACTCAGGAGATACCGGTGTATTTCAGGACATGGCACTATTCGGAGAGATGTATGGTATAGATTTGTTCTTCTCATGTATCGGAGACTACTACACAATGGATGAACAGCAGGCTGCTGTGGCAACGAAACTTGTGGCTCCACATGTTGTTGTTCCAATGCATTATGATACGTTTCCTGAAATCACTGCCAATACTGATAGATTTGTCAAGCTTGTCGCTGAAAAGGCACCGGATGTGAAAGTGGAAATCATCAAGCCGGGGGAGTCGAAGGAGTTCAACTTCTAGCCTTGGAAGACATCTATCGGAATGAAATTGTGGCCGATGCCTGTATCCCTCCACACTAACTCCCGATATCATTGTAGCAGACATTGCGTCTGGCTCCATCGAGCTGTCTCGTGTCGGGTGATTCCGGCATCGACCCATCCGTCAATGTGCGAGACCGGGGTGACCCGCGACTCATTTCAGGAAATTCATCCATATCGTGCGAATCCGTTGCGGCTCGTCCTGATGGTATTTGACGGACTTGAGCCTAGAATGTAACCCATCACATGCGCAACACATCATCGACTAAATCTCAGTGCGCCCTCGATGATGGGGCTATTACTTCTAGACAAGGTTACGGTGTTCTTTGGTGTTATTACTATTGGCAATTGGCGCGGGGCAGATAAGACACCTGCAAATATACGGCGACAACGACACCTTCAAATAGAAATGACTGCAAATCAATAGTGTAGAAAACAGTCGAGATAACTTGGCTGTGTCTTACAATCATCATATTACAATAATCATTGCCACGGGGTCACGACAAAGGACTGGTTTAATGTTCAGAAGCGGCCCTGTCGCTGGTCCAAAGGACGATTATCATTCACAAGATCATCAGATTCACGTTCATCATCGCACTTGCATGTGGAAGGCTTGAGATAAATCCTAAGCGAATTCGACTATGGTAGGATATGAGAGGTTTTCAAGTCCATTAAGAGGCGGAGTTGGGGTGCATCCCAGTCAGTGGTCAGTGGACTCGTGGCAGTAACAAAGGAGACAATAGCTTAATGAAAGGCGACTTTGATGAGTCTACTGCCAAATACGTCATTCGTGCGAAAATCGAGATTGACGGTGTTGTAGACAAACCAGACGTTGTTGGCGCCGTTTTTGGTCAAACAGAAGGCCTTCTGGGAGAAGGTTTGGATTTGAGAGAACTCCAACGTACTGGTAGAATAGGTAGAATTCAGATTGCAATTAGATCGGAGGGCGGGAAGAGCAAGGGGGAGATTGTCATTCCCGTTTCACTTGACAAAACAGCTACGGCAATACTTGCGGCAGCTCTTGAGACCGTCGACAGGGTAGGTCCTTGCTTAGCCAAGGTGACTCTACTCAAGCTCGAAGACATCCGTGGAGCCAAGCGCCGTAAAGTTGTAAGCAGAGCCATTAGCATCCTCAAGGGCTGGGAGGAAGACATTGCTCCTGGTACCGATGAGATAACGGGTGCAGTGACCAGAGCCAGCAAGAAATCCATAATCAAGTACGGCCCGGATAATCTGCCGGCGGGACCAGGGCTCTTAACCAGTGATGAAATAATCTTGGTAGAGGGACGAGCTGACGTCATAACCCTGATGAAAAGCGGAATCACAAACACGATTGCAGTAGAAGGCACCCAAATACCCAGATCAATTACAGATCTCACAAGGAAAAGTGGTAAGACTGTAATTGCATTCTTAGATGGGGACAGAGGTGGGGACCTGATACTTAGGGCACTAATGCAAATCGCTCGTGTTGACTTTATTGCGAGAGCACCTGAAGGAAGAGAGGTTGAAGAGCTTACGAAACGACAGATAACGAAAGCACTCCAAGCCAAGATTCCTGCAGATCAAGCACTTGCACTTGTTGCTGGTAAGACTACTGCAGCTAGAAGGAAGAGCACGCCGATAAAGAGAACAAGGAAGGATGCGCCTCCCAAGAGAAGAGAGCGTGAGCGGAAACCCCATACAAGTCGGGATGACCGAGGTGACGATCGAAGAAGGCCGAGTGGAAGACGTCCAAGAGAGGTCCCAGTCCGGCCTGAAATAGACGAGGCATATCTTGCGAAAGTCAAGGAATTAAGGGAATCATTCAAGGCAGTACTATTTGACTCCAAAAGCAAGGTTCTAGTTGAGTGTGGAGTGGCCGAGCTTGCCAAGGTTTTGGAAGAACAGGAATCTGTGACCGCGATTATCTTTGATGGTGTTGTCACCCAACGTCTGGTTGACTTGGCCAGCAAAAAGAAGATCAAATTTCTCATTGGCGCAGCCATAGCAGACATTGAAAAGAAACCCGGGTCGATGGTCATCGCAACATTCGATGATATCGAACATTGAGCCCAACTAGATAGAATGGTAATCTTCACAGTAATGGAATTCATCTGGTAGCCAGTGAAACACTCGACGCTCTTGCTACCAGACAAGTAGTCATATTACTCACAGTTATGACAACTCTAAGCCTCTACCTCTATGGCGAGTGGCCTCGAGGTTCTCTGACTTGATAATACGTCCAAAGGAAATGGATTCAACAGCTGATATCGTGGTTCCCAGTAATCCATTTGAGAGAATAATAGGTCAAGAACGTGCAGTTTCACTTGTTCGTTCAGCGGTAACTCAGAGACGACATGTGCTTCTCTGTGGAGTACCCGGAATTGGAAAGTCAATGATTGCAAAAGCTGCCTATACGCTGCTCCCTGTACCTAAAGAGGATATTCTTCTCAAGCCTAACACAGCACAACCAGAGAGACCACTAGTCAAGGTTCTACATACAGAAGAAGTTACGAGTACAGAGAGCAATGATGAGGACATCTATGAGGAGAGATTCATCCATCCCGATGAGCTACCATTCGAAACCGCTGTTAAGATGGGATACAGATGTCAGAGGTGCGGTTCTTTCGCCTCGCCGACCCAAGACACATGCATGGACTGCGGAACTCCCAAGAGGACAGAACCTACGGGAAGGGATGCATATCAAGGGCTGTTTAGAGCTCTGAGCGTTCTTAGAGAGCCTGCCTTGGGAAGTGTTACTACCACCGTGGAAACTAGTCAAGGCCCTTGCAGAATCACATACCAGAGAACCGGACATGATGCGATAAGGGTGACCGCTCACGTTGCCAAGCGAAACCCCAAAGAGTTCAACGAAGAGGGGCCAACCTCGGCCCGTGTTCTGGTCTCGAGAACCTCCTCCCGTTTTATTCGTGTAAGTGGGACAAGCCCAGTTGAGCTTCTAGGTGACGTGAAACATGATCCATATGGCAGCTCAAAGGAACTTGCAATGGCACCACACCTTCGTGTAGTCCCCGGAGCAATTCACGAAGCGCACGAAGGAGTTCTATATGTTGACGAGATGGGGGCATTGGGATCCTTTCAGAAACACCTTCTGACTGCTATGCAA
>JAUVHR010000110.1 GCA_030593165.1 Candidatus Thorarchaeota archaeon | reverse complement strand
AGTTGAAGAACGAATTGAAACTTGCAGGAAATTGCTAGAACTTGGACTTGTCAAGTAGTTGTGACTGAAGATACGACAGTATGCCCCATAGAGCGTGTAAATCCATTATATGACGATAGTCCTGGAGAAACTACAGAAAGTACAATCGAGCCGGAACCCGTTTGGTTGGACCGCGAGTAAAGTTTTCATTCTGCGAGAATTGGCGCTGACAAGAATATAAATTGGTGCACGCTTCTAGGTCTGTAGGAGTGTGACATGTTGGATAATGACCCACAGGTGCTATCAGAGATTGAGTCTTTCTTCTTGGAGGAATTTGTTGATGCCTTCCCCAAGCATGACATAGACAAGCATTTGTCTTTGTTCTGGAAAGATGAGAACTTGGTGATGTTTGGAACTACTAACAAAAAGGTTGGTTATGAGGATTACAAAACAACCCCTGCAGAAGACAAGAGTCGCTACGATGACATCTCTCTTGTTGTTGACTGGCACTTAATCAACTCACACAGTTCAGTTGGTTGGATTGCTGCAGAGGTGTCTGTTACACTGAAGCTGGAAGACCAACAATTGACACTTCCAGCTAGATTGACTGTTGTTGTAAAGAAGATCGAGGGGAAATGGCAGATTGTCCAGGGACATATTTCAATGGCTACCGACTCATAACGAGTTGAATTATGCTCGTACGAACTCAACAAGCAGTTGCAATTGATAGTTGTGAAGCCCGTTGTTTCCACCTTCTTCTTTCCCCAAAAGACTGATTAGAGAACAGGGGCATAGAAGGCCTTCTGATGGTGCCAGACTGTGGTTGTTGTGTCTATTGTTCAGAACGTAAACATTGAACTCGCGGTTCAAGAGGCAATCAATCTCGTTGGCGGGATTGAAAACTTCGTACGTCCTCAAGACAAGGTGGTAATCAAACCGAACTTAGTTTTCGCCTTGCCCTATGATACGGGGTTCACGACCGATCCACGCGTTGTCCAAGCCATCGTACAATTGTGCAAAAGCGCAGACCCGTTAGATGTGATCATCGCCGAGGGAGCAGGCGGCACTGACACCAAGTTGGCGTTTGAGAGATGTGGATACTCAGAACTCGCCCGAAGATACGATGTCAAGCTTGTGGATCTAAATGAGAGTCAGACTACAGCAGTGGATGTTCCTGACGGCAAGGCGCTCCAGATGTTGAACATTCCGAATATCATTCTTGAGAGCGACGTTATAATAAACGTGCCCAAGCTCAAGCTGTATAGAGGTACTAATTGGGCAAGCCTGGCTGTCAAGAATCTCATGGGTGCCATTCCCGGAAAGGGAGAATACTCGCGAACTCCCTCTGGAGAATATCCGATGAAACTATCTCGCGAATTCTGGGAGCCTGAAGGAAAATTCTTCCTCCCTCATCATCAACAATGGTGGAGCCCCAGAGGTGAGAAGAAGAGGATTCATGCACACCTTGCAGAAGGCATAGTGGATTTGAATACGGTGATAAAGCCGTCCCTGAACGTCATAGATGCCATAATAGTGTGCCACGACGTAGACATGACGCATACAAAGGGGGAGAAGCCTATAGAGCTCAACACGATTCTTGCTGGCAGGGATCCTCTTGCACTCGATTGCATTGCCACAAAGATTGGCGGACATAGTCCACTCGACATATCGTATCTCAAGCGCGCAGAGGAAAGAAGTGTGGGCGAATCAGACTACAACCGGATCCAAGTTGTAGGAACTCCCTTGGATAGGATAGTGGAAGCTTGGAATACTGGATTGGCCAACAAGCAAGGCAACTCGGAGTCGACGAGTTAGAAGCCAGAAGACAAGAGTCGCTACGATGACATCTCTCTAACAATCCAGACTCATCAAATCTATCGCTTCAGCCGTCGCACACCAAGTACAAGAACAATCGCTGAAACAGATGCAACTCCTACAATCGTCAGTGGTAGCAGAAGGTCCGTCTGCAATCCTTCTGATGTCGGTACGAATTCAGTGACTGCAAGACGAACACGACGGATGATCTCCTCGGAGATGTCGTGTTCATCATTGACCACAGAGGCGGTCATTGCAACGACTATGTTGTATTCGGGACTGATGTAGATGTTTTGCATTTCACTACCCATCGCAAGATACCCCTCATAGTCCTCGATAATCCACCATTGGTACCCGTAGCTTGTATGTGTCGACAGGTCCACATATGGCGTACTAGACGCAGTCACCCAGTCCTCCGTTAGAATCTCCTGATCACCCCAAGTGCCATTGTTGAGATAGAGAAGTCCTAGTTTTGCCATTGTTTGGGGTGGTATGTAGAGTTGCGTCCCCCCATTGTTCACACCATTTTCAGTTGACCACAGAGAAACACTGGCATTCATTGGACCAAAGATATAGGTATCAGCAAATTCTCGTGCAGTCATACCAGTTGCTCTTTGCAGTATTGCTGAAAGTACGTGAGAGGCTCCTGTTGTATAGACCCAGTGCTCTCCGGGGGTATGAACTAAGGGCAAATCAAGGAAGAACTGAATGGGGTCTCCGCTCCTGAACATCTGATTGTACATGTTGGAATTAGACTGGTATGAAACATTCCACTCATTCCAATCGAGACCGTGAGTCATAGTCAATAGATGCTCAAGAGTCATGGAGTCCTTCAACGGACTGGGATTGTCAATGGTCATCTCAGGGAAGAAGTCAAGCACCCCCTGGCTCACATTGTCGAGAAAGCCCTCTTTCATTGCGATTCCGATAAGGGCGGAAGTGACACTCTTTGTACATGAGAAGATATGATGTGATGTATTCTCATTGTAGCGAAACCAATACTGCTCGGTAACAATGTAACCATTTCTAGAGATGACGAGTCCATGTATGGGTGACCCAGACTCATTGATGTACTGAACCAGCCCCTCCAGTACTGCTGAGCTCATACCCTGCGCTTCAGCTGCAGTACTCTCCCACTGTGTGTCAGGAACATAAGCCGGAGAGAAACGTTGTACCGGAGTCCCAAGTGGGGATGAAGAGAGGGGCTGGAGTGTGAGGAGAAATGATAATGCAACTACAAGAAGCGTCCCAGAGAGCCTCATGATACTTCAGTTATGAAGATTCAAATTAAAAGGGACAGGTCGACGCAGTGCGGTTTTCTACCCCCTTTTGTTGATAAATCACAATTCAACGAGGGTCAATTCTATGTAAACTCCGATGCTATGAAAATACCCCCAACGAATCTGTGATGGAACGCCATCTGCAAGAGTCACATTGCCATACCACCCACCGCTATCATCAAACGTTCCGCTCCAAGAATAACTGATGTAAAAACGATCTTCGTATAATATCGTAGCAAGGGATTCAGTGTCGGGGCTCCAACCATGATTCTCGTTTGGAAATAGATTATCAAGGGCATTCCAAGAGCCTAGTGGGAGTATACACCCGGAGATGGCTTCAGTAATCTCAAGTCCAACAGCCCCTGATAGTTCAGTACCGTTGGCATGCGTACATTTTGCTTTGTCTTGAAGTACAATATTCGTGAAGAATGAATTAGCGTCAATAACATCATCAAAGGACGGAAGACTTTCTATTGCCACCGTGATAGTTGTGCCATTAAGCCCCAGAATATACTCGACTTCTTGGAAATCAATGACTCCACCTCCAGCGCCGCCCCATGACCTTACTCTATACTGGTGAGTATCATCAACCTCAACTTCCCAGTAGAACTTGTCAACTGGACTGAAGTACAGATAGTAAAGAATGCCGCTTGATGCCAAGAGTAGAACACTCAGCACTAATGCAATTAGACGGATACGCTTCATCAAGACCCACTAACCATCACTATAGTTGCTGGTAGGATAAATGTCATCTTGTGCTCTTTGGTACACAGACTATTGCTAGGAAGAGATAAAATCCACCATCTTGACGTCCTGTTGCAGGATGTAGAGTAGTATGGGTGAGGAACGATGGAGAAAAGCATCTGAGTTGAGAGAGGATATCTATACTAGAATGCAGAAACCTGGTGGCTTGCTAAATCCCAGTTCAGTAGTTGCAACAGTCGATGAGGATGGATCACCTCGTACCGCCCCGTTCGGAAGCCTACATGCAGTCAACCCGAGAGTCCTACGAGTTGTGATTCATCGACGTCATGATACACTTGCCAACATTTCTAGAGATGGACGTGTGATGGTCTGTCTGGTTTGTGCACCAGATATCGCTGTGAGTGTGAAGGGAAAATGCCGGGTTGTAGAAGATCCATGGGGATTCGATGAGCGTTATGCTATTGTTGAGATTGATGTTGAAGAGGTCAAGAACGACATGCCAATGGGAATTAGCATAGAATCGGGTATCACAATATCAGCAACTGGCCCATTCCAAGAGTGGTGGAAGACCTGTTGGAAAGAGATGCACAAATGACTCACTAGACTCAAGCTTATGCCATTCAAATGGATGGATGTAATCAGGCACTATCGCTCAACTTGACAATGAGGAGTGGGCTCAGGTGAGGTCTGCTCATCTATGGCTTCAAGAAGATGGTGAAGGAACTGGACAGTCTGGAGGGAGTCACACTTGATGTCACTGTGGGAAGTCCAGCTAAGTTGTTGTATGGTTCTCTTGGATTTGAAGTGCGGAGGAGTATTCTTCTTATCTGTGGATACAAAAATGAATAGAATTGCTTGCTAGATCAGCCGCAGAAAGTGAAACAGATTCATTTCTAGTTGAGGATAGGGTCTTAGTCATCTCCTTAACTAGGAGCTTATACTTTGTTTTTTCCACCATAGTATTAAAGTACTGGTGTGGATTCTACTATCTCGCAGGGACCGACGGTGGGTGAGATGGTTTTCGACATATGGGCTGACAAAGTAAAAGATGTTCTAGACAAATTGGGCGAAAACGAGTGGTATATTGTGCCCGAGTTCCAGAGAGGATATAGATGGACTCAACAAAACATCACTGAGTTGTTTAATGATATTCTGTTCACTGAGAAAAGGCATAACAAGAAGCATTTTCTAGGTACATATGTAATCGTTGAAAAAAGTAGAGAAAGCTTCAAGGGGGATGAGAAAGAACGTAGCATAATAATTGATGGACAACAAAGATTAGCTACAATTTCAATAATACTTGCTGCAATTAAGGACGTTACTGAAGCTAATGGATGGAAAATTCAACATCAATTAACAACACGGTTATGGGGTAGTATTGGCGAAGGTAAATCCTGTGACAGAATACAAATGGGAGAACATGATAAAATCATATTTCAAATGATTATCAATAAGAAGGACGAAACAGATTTAGAAAAGATTAGACAGTATTTTCATCTGAATAATAGGTTGCCTAAACGAGAACTCAAGTTGCTTGCACTACCCGAGTTGAAAAAGAATCGAAACAAGTTCAATCAACGTCTTTACAAAGCATATCAAATAATCTTAAGGGAAATCGCCCAAGAAATGCCGGACAATGATATCGATGCTGAGAACTGGTTGTACAAGCTTTCTGAATGGGTTCTTTTTAGATTAACTGGTTGTAAGGTTCTTACAAATGACGAGGCAACAGCTTATGAAGTATTCGAATCGTTGAATGCGCGAGGATTGGGTCTAACACCTTCCGAGCTTCTAAAAAACTATCTCTTCTCAACTGCTAAGAAAGAGAAGAGCTTAGACAATGTCAGGGCAAACTGGAGGACAATGGAAAATGAACTCCCGTCTGATGATGTTACGCCATACCTGAGGCATTGGTATATGTCTCATATAGGCTATATCTCAACTAAGAACCTGTATAGAGGAATAAGAGATTTATTGGAAAGTAGGAAATTCAATGCACTCAAAATCTCAAAATTGCTCAGAGATGAAGCAGTAATTTATAGCAAACTAATTGAACCATCTGGACAGTTTACGCCTGAGATAAGAAACGCACTATTCGGATTCAAGGATATGAGAATCCATATTGTTTATCCTGTCCTACTTAGCGTCTTTGGTGTTGTTAAGAGTAACAAACAGCGATTGATGATATCACAATTCTTGGAAAAGCTCTGTTTTCGATACATCATTATTTGTGGTGGAAGAGGTAACGTACTAGAAAAAGAAATCAGTGTTTGGGCAACTAAAATTCGGTCAGGAAAGAAGAAAGTTGATCTTATTAAACTAGCAATGAAAGAGCTTGTTAAGAAAGATTCAGGAGATAGCTTCTTCTATCAACAGTTCAAAATAAAATCCTTTCATCCTGGCACAGGTCCGGCTCGGTACTTATTATCCAAAATTGAAATTCATATGAGTGGAGGATATGGTCCTGCTGCGAGCTATACCTTTGATAGGGAAAATGCAACAGTAGAGCACATTTTCCCTCGAAAACCGGATCCAGACGCAGTTCAGTATATGATTCAGCAAGGTGATGAACCTGAAGATGAAGAATTGAAAGGAAGAATAGGAAATCTTTCACTTCTTTGTCTGGTACATAATACTGAGTCCTCCAATTTCTCATTTCCAAAGAAAAAAAATCAGTATTATCCAGATGCGGATACATTGCTAACACAAGCTATCTTGAATGGATTCCCAGGAAAACCATTGTATCAAGCACCGCAGGAGTGGAATACACACGAAATTGAAACTAGACAAGAATGGTTAGTGGAATATGCTAGTCAGAATAATCTTTGGAAATTGGTGTGACTATTCATTAATGATATGACGAGGTAGTTGGTGCTTCAGTACAATCAGTGACTGGTCACTTCATGATTGATGATAATGCTTTCTTCATATGTTTATTGAAAACTTCCTTTTGCTTAATGAATTCAAGAGCCAAGCGCTCAGGTGCATAAGGATGCATCTTCCATTCTATGTACCTGCTATTAGCAAGTTTTGTTATGAAGGACAAATCGCCCTCTTGTTCATTAGATTTTTCCAAATAGAAAGGAAATACAACTTTAGTCAAATAGCTCACATCTGAAATTGTTTCAATAAATGAGTACAATTTCCTTTTGTAGTCCAGATCTGTTTCAGTACCGATTCCATTTTGAGAAATCCATATTAGAAGAAGAATGTGTTTGATTTTGTGAACCTCTCCCTCAATCCTGACATTGAATTCATAGGTACCATTACATTTGTGCTCAGATTTGTCTAAGGGAGGAAGTTGCTTACTTGAATAAATACCATAAAACACACACATGAGCATGATGTCTACTTTACGTGGAATGGAGGTAAGATAATCTCTATTATTACGCCCTGCCGTTATGGGATTGAGCTCAACAATGGGAGTTTCTTGTACTTCCGCTCCAACTTCATGAAGAAGTGTTTCTAGCTCTTTGGGCATTACGACATGACCGGTTAGCTGCATTTCTATTCCTCCTTTATTCTTCGTTTGTGATGACTTGCATAGCGTCGAATGAGCTGTAAAAATGTTCAGCAAAACCTGCAAGTTCTGTTGGAAGACATAATAGAATGACTTGTGAATGATTATCAGTCAAGTGTTTCGCAAGGGCATCCCTATGACTACCAATATTCCCAACAGGAGTATCAATGATAATCGGGTTAACTTGACTCATCGTTTCTGCAAACAAATAGGATAATATCAGGCGTCCTGAGTAACCACCTACTTCTGGATTGTAATATCCATCTTCTCCAAGCATCAATCCACCTTCTTCAGTTAAAATCGCTGAGAACCGTTTCCCCAATATATTAGAAACAGCTTTTGAGATTACTTCACCAATCACTTCTATTGTTCTTTTTCTCATATTCTCGTGAGCTAATTCTAAAGATTGCTGCAATTCTTCGATTTTATCAAGAAGGGGTTTGTTCTGTTTGAAAGCTTCACTCCTGCTATATACTTGCTCTATGTCATCTTCATACATACGAAGAACTTCTTTCTCGGTTTTCAATCTCTCTTTAATCTGTCCAAGTAAGTCTTGAAATTCACCAAGTTTTCGACTTAGAGCTGTCTTAGAATGAAACATTTTCTCATCTTCAGTGTCAAGCGTGATTATTCTATAATCTTTTTCAACCTCCTTCAATTCCTTGCTAATTTCCCGTATACGAATCCGATCTTCTTTTGGATCATACTCGATATCTTCAGAGAAAATGGATGATGATAGAAATGTTTGAATTTCATGGGATGCTACTTGCTGACTTAGTTGTCTTATCTGTTCAACAGATTCCTCGTCTAATAGTCGTCCACAGATTTGACATGTAGGGGGTTCTTCTAAACATAATTCTATTAGATCTCCATGATACGGTTGTGGGAATTTGCCGCGCTCTCTTACCTTTTCTTTGACTTTAATAGCAAGATCGTATGAACTCAAATCAACCCATATTCGACAATTCTTATAGACTTCCTCACGCGTTCTAGCCATCTCAGCTTTTAGCTGATCACGTCTGTTTTCCAATTCAACTTTGAGTCCCACTTTCTCTGACTTCGCATCACGTATTTTTCCAGTTAATTCATCGATTTCGTCTTTTAATTTTGATGTTTCCTGTTCATAAACTGCCTTATCATCTTCAAGTCCTAAAATGGTGTTTCGGACTTCATCTCGATCCCGTTTCAATTTTCTTAATTTTCCCTCTGTTATTTTTTGTGCACGGTCAGAAAGCGTAGCTTCAGATTCAAAGAGTAATCTATCCTTCAATTCATCCAACATATCAAGGTACTTCTGTACTTGTGAGTGAGTTGTACGTTGACGTATGAGTTCGATGAGTTCATGAACACGTGATGATGCCATCCTAATCATATCTCTGGCTTTTTCACCATCAAAACAACAATATTCCGCTGAAACACGAAGACGGAATTTTGAATTAAGGAGTTCATTCACATCATCACCAGTAATAACATTTTGACCTCGATTTATTTCTAAAGAATCTGATACTGACTCTATGAGATCACCGCTGTTGTTCTCATGTTCTCTTTCTCGACGATGTTCTCCAATGGTTTTGCGTTCGAATTTATAGTGATTGCTTTCTTCATCAACAAATTCTACTTGAATAGTACACTCTTGTCTGCCTTCAATTGCATGGTCTAAGACATATGTAGAATGTGCCCACATGTGATTAAAATTCCCTTCTGCCTTAGATTCTCTATACCTAAGACACCACCTAAGAAGCTCAATAGTTGTGGTCTTCCCAGTATTCCCATCCATTACAAAAACAGCATGGTCTTCGTCTGCTGGCATAACAAGTTCAAAATGCCTCCCACGATATCCATCAATCTTAATTGTACGGAATGTCAAATCCAATATTCAATCACTCCCCAACCACTTCCTTTCTGATTTCTTCTATTGGTATATCTTCCAGTTTCTTGGATCTAAGAAGTTTGAACAACGGATTATCTGCATTTCCTTCTATCATGGCTTCAAATTCCTTTGCCAAAATCTCCTCGATTTCCCTTTGGATGTTAATCTTACCACTAGTCATGTTCAAAGCGTCCCCTTGTCAAACTAATTGATGTGAGAGTTTCATATCGTTCTAGTTCCATTGGTAATATCGAACCTTGAGAGTCGCAGAATACTATATCGATAATCTTTGCAATTTCAGTTGGTAAATCTGGATCAAAACGAATAGCTCGACCAATTTTCTGGATCCAGTCTCGTTCTGACCTATGAGACCCGTGAAGTAGAATTAAGGATATGCTTGGTAAATCAAAACCTTCAGCCAACATCT
>JAUVHR010000176.1 GCA_030593165.1 Candidatus Thorarchaeota archaeon | reverse complement strand
CTGCATCAGTGAACTTCCATTGGGAAACGATAGTTCGGAGAAGCTGTCTATCTCCGCGTCTTCGCCAGATATTTGACGCGGGATATATAGCTGTTGCTTGGCGTGCAAATGAAATCATCGGAGATTGAGATATTGATAGTGGTATTCAGCTTGAACAAGGAGGGGTGGCTTGAACAGTTAGTGACGGATACATTTCAGCCTTTTCAGGCAAACGGGACGCCCAGTTGAAGTCATCGTTACGAACTATGCTATTGTCGATAGAGCCGCCAAATTGCTTCGTAGGATGCAGAAGACAGAGCCCCGCCTGATTGTCATTCACCATTCTGAATCACGAGGAAAGTCAAGATGTTCCACTGAGAGATTCCAGATTGCTTGTGGCAACATGTTTGGTTTCATTAATGCAGACTCCCCAGTTCATCCTTCAGACCATCCAGTCCTCTTGGAGAAGAAAAGGGAAGTGGAGAATGTGACTTGGCAAACGAATACAGAGAAAAACATTGAATCCCCTTAGGCGACTCGCTTCTGAGTTGTTCAACACGATCAATGGTTTGCTCTTTTGCGCTCTCAATGTAAGAGATTGGAATTCAGGTATTAGGTTTATGCGTTCTGAGCTCGCATAGACTTGGTCCTCAGAAAGGGCCACCATCGGTTCACCTGTCAGCCCCATTTGACATGGTTGCCCTCAAGTTGGAATCCATGGTTCCAAGATGGTTTCTAACTGTGTTCGGGCTTATTGAACATGTGATGGTTCTCATAGCCATTGTATTTGGAAGATTAAATCCATCGTTTTGGCCATCTACTAGCATACTGCAAATCTGACCCAGAGTCGCAAATCAAAGATAGCTTGGAAAAGAGCGGCCTTCCGAATGTACTACATTGTTGAAAATGAGAATCTGAATGTTGTATTCGTTCAACTTAATGAGGGCAAGTTGTACGCTATCATCCATTGTTTCGGTTTCCATAAGCACAAGGGGGATTCCTATGGAGTACCCGATATGTAGACAGGAAATTAAAACGATAAGTGCAGGCAATATCCAGTTCGTGCCTGCCATATGCTTAAAAGATTCACGAGGATGTTGGCGTCATAGCGAATCCAGTGATTGGTTCCTCGCAGTGCTCAAGTGTCAGGACTGCGCAATGACTGAAAATGCAAGGTGTAAAGGATGGAGGACATGCCATCAGAACTTGAGATACTCTATATGAGGCACAGCACTCGGCGATTCTCTGACAAGCCTGTGCCCGTTTCCTTCATCAGGAGAATTGTGAACGCAGGTACTTATGCGCCGACTCCATGCAATCAGCAGCTCTGGAGCTTCGTAGTAATAAATGACCCGCTCATAAAGAAACAATTGGTCGCTCGGGCTTCATCATCTACTAGCATTCTCAGAACTCCAGTAGTTATTGTTGTACTCTACGATGGGTGGAACTATAAAGAGGCCATTCAAGCGGCCAGCATGGCTGTTCAAAACATGCTTCTTGCGTCCACTGCATATGGCATAGGAGCATTGGTTATCAACAGCTTTGGATCGCCTAGAAGGATACGAGAAGTATTGAAGATACCCAATACACAGGAGATTTGCTGCTTCGTCCTGTTGGGATACCCTGAGGCTTCCTCGACGTTGGCGCCTCCTGTCCGCAGACGCCCTGTCGAAGAGGTAATACATTACAACGCTTTCGATGAAAGACGCAGTCCCGCTAGAATCTCGTATGACCCTGAGAACTGGATCTCTTCCATGCTGGCACAGTATCAGAAGTACTACTGCAGGAAAACCACACTTGGAAAGAAGATGGATATCACAGCACCTATAGAAAGAAGAATCGTGCAGGATGAACTCTCTGATTTTAAAGGAAAAGCATTAGACTTGCTTTCATATGATGGCTCCTATTTGCAGCTCTATCCTAAAGCTGTAGAAATCGATTGCATAGATTTGACGTTGGAAACATCGATGTACACTAAAGCTGCCCTTGAACGAAATGAATCTTCCAACTACGGGAACCTCTATGTTTACGACCCTGATGCTGCAACGCTGGGAAATGATAGGTATTCATTCCTATCGATGATTTACAAGGCAGAAAGAGTGCCGCGCAATCTACTGCGGCGTTTGCTGAGTCAAGGGTATATGTCACTCAGAGAAGATGGCGAATTGATCATAATCGCTAGGTCAAATAACCCCCTTCTAAGCATTTTTCACAACATGCTTAGAGCTGCGTTTGGTGATGACACTCGCAAAACCGGTATGTACTCATTCTTCGGGCCCTACAAGCCTGTTGATATAGCTAGGATTACCGAAGACATCAAAGTCAGTGGGTTCCGTGAGCCCATTGTCAAGAGGTATTGTCTGCTTCCTCCGATATTCGAGACGTTCTTGCAGTTCTTCTTTCAATATATGCGAAGTGGCGGTACTACATTCTTGCACCGACAGAGAAGAGAGAACATTCTAACAAGAATGTTTGAGTATCTAGTCAATGTTCAGGGCATCAGAAGAAGCCACTTCGGTTCCATAGCCGTAATAAGAGCCGCGAAGCTGTAAAATGCGTTTTGCTGCTTGTTCCGGAACGTGACCTTAATCCGCGTCTTCATACACTGATTTCTTTACCTCTCCCTTCACGCGGGGTCCAACCAGAATCTCAAGTTCTTTTAGCTTCTCTGCGAGGTATCCAAAAATAAACATCTGAAATCCAAAGATCTCAAGAAGAACAACGAGAATCAGTAACGGTCTTTCACCAATCAATTGCCCCAGCATCTGTTGTTCATAAACAAGTATCAACCCAAGTATCATTCCAATTACTATCATGAGTGATCCAAATAGGCCAAATATAGTAAACGGACGCTTTCCCATCAATTCTTTCACCTTTAAGGCGAGAAGGTCAAATGGACCTGTTAATAGTCTTATCCCCCCATACTTGGACGTACCAAACTGGCGTTCCGTGTGATGCACTCGATAGCCCTTAACTTTAAAGCCGCCAATTGATGCGATTGCTACGAGCAGGCGATGGTCGCCTTCACATAGAACAAAACTCTTCGCAATCTCTGACCTCATTACCTTGATTCCTGAGTTCCAATCGGCTACATCAGTATTTCTGAAAAGGACACCATTCAGAATATTGAAGATTCTCGATGCAATCTTCTTGCCCTTTGGATCTTCACGGATTATCCGGACGCCATTCGCAAAGTCGCATTTGCACTGGTCTAGCGCATCGATAAGTGTGGGGAAGTCAGATGGATGAAACTGATAGTCTGCATCAATGAATCCGATATACTTGCCAGATGCAACAGCAAATCCGTCCATCAAGGAACGAGCCTTACCGAGATTCGTTCTGTGTGCTATTACTATCAAGTCAGGTTCACTCTGTTGGAGTCTACTCAGTTCTAACTCTGTATCATCATTACTACCGTCATCCACCACTATGACTTCCACGGATTTGTCTATGTTGCGAATAGCCGTGAAGGTGTCCATTATTATTTTCCCCAATGATTCGCATTCATTGAGCGACGGTATGACTATTGATACATCGCACTCTTTCATGTAGCACACAACACCTTGTCAAAACAAGGAAACACGAATAGTCGGCTACTTACGCTAATAAAAAAAGGTGTCTGTTCGCCGTAGGGTGAAGTACAACACGTATCATTTCAGTCAATTCTGTCAGATGTAGTAAATCAGAAGTTGTTCACCAGTATAGTCGTCCGTGGGATTGAACCACTCAACAATCACCTCCTGTGAACTGTCTAATCCATCTCCATAGTTTGACATGATTTCTGCTACTATTTCCTGGTTAATCACATCTATACTGAGGAGGTAGAAGGCCACGGGTATTTCGCTCAATAGCCACATACTTAGTGAGTCATTGTTAAAGACTTCAACATAAAAGAACACATATCTATCTGTATTCAGTATGCTTCAGAAATGCCATCTCCAAGGACTTGCTGACTTATCGATTTGTACAAGAGAGATTCCATATCGGTCATCAAGAACTTGGAGTGCTCGCTCTGCAGCATCCTTTCTGATGTCTCGGGGGAATCCAGTTGAGATTCCCGGTATTGATGAAACGGCCAGCACTCCAGTATTGATAATCAAGAACCCAATCAAGAAAATCGGGATGCTTTAATTTGAGAGGACATTCCTTAGACAATCCACTATCTTTCTCATCTGAAGTTACTCCCATTATCCAGCAATGGTCTACACACACCCAGGATCTCTTGCTCTCTTCTTTTCAACAACCTCCATGCGTCCCAGAGTCACTTGATTGGAGAAATCGACCACCACTCTATCCTGAATATTCATTTGAGAGACTAATCAACGGATATCTGTTTTCGGACTTCAATGTCGCGGTCTACGCGGAAGTGCCATGGATGCTGGAGGACCATCTATCCGCGTTTATTGGAGAATATTCGTATATGTTCTCTCAAGCAACCCAAACCTCTGGATAGTGTAGTCCATCATGATGCACGTTCAAGCAGCATCTGGATGACACTCCTTCATATGCTAAACGAAAAACGCTCATCACTCCGGGCTACACAACAACCACCTAGTAAACGGTTCCGAGAATACTAATATACGGGGCTACCTCTCACGTTTCAAGTGATTCAGTTTGAACGCGGAACAATTGACATTACTTGATAGATTTAGACAACGGTTCATCACTTCAGAGCTTGTAATCTTTCTTTTCTTGTGTATATGTGGTGTCCTTGCATCTATCCCAAGCTTTGCGGTTCATACACCTGATGCGGAGAACTGGATAACCTCATCGATGGTCTGGTCTGGTCAAATCGACTTCGATGATGTTTATCCGGAACACAATGAACCAGTTCTTCTCAAAGGTAAGCTTTATCGCATTGTTGTGCCGTTTCTCGCCGGTCTGCTTCCATTCGAAATTTCAGTGTCCTTCGCGGTTGTTAATTCAGTTGCTTTGATTCTACTCGGCTTTGTAGTATACAGGATTATCCTAGTAGCAACAGGTGACAAAAGGATTTCCTTAACAGCGGGTGTTTTCTACCTTTTATTCAGAGGTGTGGCTGTTTGGGGCACAGCGGTTCTGATTGATTCCTTTAGTCACTTTGTTCTCCTATCAATGATGCTAATTGCTCACAAATGGAGAGGAGATATGAACCCTCTGAGATGTTTGGTTTTGTCACTGCTTCTCACGTTTTCCTTCTTGACTAATATTTACATGATTCAACTAATCATTGTCATTTCGATTCTCGAATTTGTGGAATACGCAAAGGAGAAAAAGGATTTCATTCGGTTCTTTGTTTCCAAGAACTTCCTGAAGAGCATTGGTATTGCGGCTCTTTCTATAGTGTCTTATGCAGCATTCTGGCTAGTCGTCGAGCCAAGATTGCTATATGATGTGCTCGGATATTTCGGATATGCGTCTTCGCAAAACACAGTTTCAGATACGGTAAGCATTCTGAACACACCTAATCCAGTCGTATTCTTGCCAATAATGCTATCTCATCTGCTAATCAATTTTGAATATGTATTCTGGTGGATTGCCATAGGCAGTGTCCAAGTACTTCTAGTCATCAAGAAGGATGTTTTAAGCGACAAGAGAAACCGCATTTCAATGATTGCAGCGATAACGATTGTGAGCTGGGTCAACCCTCTTATGAGAGCCTCTGATACGCATAATGTGTTTGTTGCGTTTCCATTCTTTATCCTATATGCATCAATGGGCATCATATGGTTCTCTGATAGCATTCAAGAAACGGTGAACGATCTGATTCCTGGCGCAAATATTCTGCAGATACTGATACTCTTTGGTGTCTTCTCGCTTCAAGTAATAATGACCAATCTGGGGTCTAGAGTGATGCCGATAGTAGTGATATTGTTTTGGTTCATTGTTTGTGGTATTGTATCAATTATCGTGAGCGCTGACCAAAGTCTTCTGGAGAGAGAAACTGACTTCGTTGTGGAGGGATGCATCAGACATCCAAATAAGATGAATTCTACGTCCTAGATTCACACTATCAAGATTGTGATTGTTAATTCCTAGGTCATAGGGTAGTTCCGAAACATGTTGATTATCCATTTCAAATTGGTAAGATTGACGCATTGTTGGTTTGGATAAGTCTATGAGATTGACGTGGAGTCCTCATCCGACAGAGAGGACATAGAGTTTGTTGATGTGATGATTAGTGTCAAGAGTTATCCCTGCAATCAATCTAAGTAGGTGCGGGGTTTAATTGAGGATATTGATGATTAGTGACATGAGCGACAACATCGAAGCGATATTTAGTTATGCATGGGCGAAACTTGGTGAGATCGAAACGATTACTGTTGCTAGAGGGAAAAAGGGCCTTCCACATAGGAAAGTGGAGTACTATCAAATGCCGAAGTTTGTTGGTCGAATTAGACCATTGAAGTCGCTATTTCAATTTATAATCGCCCTACTGCTGTCATTTGCCCGACGCTTGAACCTGATCTGCGCTCTTTGTATTGCCCCCCGAAAGCATGACCACTTTCGATATCTCCTGCTTGGGATTGGTTGCGTGATTGGATGCGTAATCAGGTTCTTGGAGATAGGCGGTTTCGCCAGAATCAAGAAGAGGCTCCATCTTCCCAAGAAATCAAGGTGTTACGAGCCTTGGAAATCAGTGAGTTATAACGTCTGTGTTCTTTGGAAGTACAGAATGGGTATCATAAGTGAGCTGACTACGATAATTGATACTCGACCCACTAGGATAGACGCCCCAAAGGCGGCAAACAATGGAACTACGAACAGTTCGAGGGGTGAACCAAAGTAGTACTCAGATCCTGGGCTGAAATCTCCTCCTACAGAGCTCCACATGATGTACCCCCTTATGCCTTCATCCAGATATACGGACATGCTTTCAAGATTGAGTAATCTTACCGCGACACAAATAATCCAGAGGAAAAGAGGCACACCAGAAGATGCTTGTCAGATATTCGCATG
>JAUVHR010000325.1 GCA_030593165.1 Candidatus Thorarchaeota archaeon | reverse complement strand
AGAGAATTGATGATCATGACAGAAGAAATACCTGAAGGAGTACTGAACATCATCGAGATGGTTGTTCGGTGCTATGACTGCTGACTATCCTGCGGCGCTCATCTCGTCATTGTCGACGAAGAGGGCCGCGAGATAGTTAGGAAGGAGCTCGTGACTGGCGGCGGATGAAGGCTCGGTCGTAAATTTGTAGACCGGGTTGGACAGCCTCGCAAGGGCGCGTTAGTCGCGCTCCTTCCATCCTTTCTCTTTTCAATAACTAATCTTCAATAATTCTGTTCTTCTCTTCCAAATCACTAGTATAACTCTTAGCACCAAAACCTATACAAAGAAACAGCGAATGTGATGACTGTGACTAGCGAACTGCCAATAGAAAATGCAGAACACTTAGACTTCCCTGCAATAACCGCATTGCTGCAAGGTACTGATTTGCCCCCCGATGGTATTGAACATCACCTGGATGACTTTCTAGTAGTTCGGAGTTCAGAGGCAATGGCAGGTCCTGATATTCTCGTAGGTTGTGTCGGTTTAGAAACATATGGCAAGTCCGGTTTGCTTCGTTCTCTCGCCGTGCATCCAAGTTTTCAGGGGACCGGACTAGGAACGCGACTCATCAGCGGAATCACTCAGACTGCAAGGAACAAGGGTATAGCTCGACTCTACCTGCTCACTAATACCGCTGAGAATTTCTTCAGGAAACTCGGCTTCAGGTTCGTGTCGCGGGATGAAGTTCCCGAAGAAGTCAGACAATCCATCGAGTTCACGACCTTATGTAAAGAGTCTCCATCTATGATGAAAGAAATCTAAGCTCGACGGATTCTGTGTTTCCAAGAATCTGAAAGGAGGATCCATGAGGTGTCATCGCTTGAGTAGGTATGGTAATGAATATGGCCGCCTTTAGGTAGGAAGAGGTGTAAGCTGGTCGCATTGCCGCAGATTCCGAGGGTTGAACAGTGGGTGTGAAAGATTCTGAAAGCGTAGAAAAATGAAGAGGAAGGCAGGCCTTACCTGCCATTCCTTAGGTTTCAGATCTTATTATTCAGTCATCCCAGTCCAGGCTTTCAAAGTCTCGGTACCTCTTCCACTGAGCACCACCGCTAATAGCAGCCATGATAACCAGAGAGAGTAGGAACACTGCGAAATTCTGATATGCATCGTAACTGTCAGCCAAGAACCAGAACCAAGCTGTCAGTGCTAGGACCCGAAGAAATGCCAGCCCAATAGCCCACCAATTCTCAGGACCTTCACCTCTACGGCGGGCCCAAGGCAGCCATAGACCTAGAATTACTGCACAGAATATTGCAAATGATAGAAGGACAACAGCTACATTCTGGTTTGCGGAATAGATGGGATTCCCAGCAAAGGACCACATCCATATCACGATGAATACAAGCCACAGAATGAATCCTGTCATTGTTCCTTTTAATCGGGGGCGTAGACCAGGTTCATGGTCAATACCTATACTAATTCCAGGGCTCCAGGGAGCAATCACTATTCCTAACATTATCAAGAAGGAAGCAAGTACAATTGCAACATTCTGATAGACATTGATTGAGTAAACGAGCGCGAAGTCATTTGCAAACGGAAGCCATAGCACCAGGAATGTTAGCCATCCAATACCACCTAGTGCACTAATTTGAGATCCCCTACCTTCCCCTGCTGTCGGAACCCAAAGCAATACGTTGAGAGCACCAATAATCAGGAGAGTGGCAAGGCCAATTCCAATGTTCTCGTAGATTCCGTAGTCACCTGCGAAAAAGACTATCCAGACTATCAAGAAGATTATCCAGACAATTCCACTAACGGCACTTGTTCGAGCTCTCCAACCTCCTTCATGAATTGGTATCCATGCAACAGCATTCAATGCAACTACTATGAAAAGAGCAATTAGCGCAACTGCTATGTTCTCAAAGATTCCATATCCGCTTGCGAAGAAAAACAGCCAGATTAGCAGAAATGCCATCCATGCAATCATACTAACTAGAGAACCGTATTCTTGGGTCTTCGTCCTTTTGCGTCGACTTCTTCGTCTCTTAGTTCTAACCTCTTCCTCTATTTCAAACTCCACAGCCTCAACATCTTCAGGTGTGTCTTCGGGTGATGGAGTTACATCCTCATCAATTGGTTTCATTGTATCAAACCCTAAATCCAACGCTTGGTTCCTTCGAGAGATATCCTCGTGAAGTCGTTTGTATTGGATTTTTCTATCCAAAGTCAATTGTTTCTTGTATATAAAGCAGGGCCACAAATTGGGGTCACATCATGTGACTATCAGCCCTATCCATTTGGCAAGGTAACAATAGTTAAAAACCTATTCCATAGTCTGGTTAACATAATTCTAGGAAACGAATCAGATGACAATAAGATGACACTAATATATCGAAGGCACTAGCTGCTTTCTTGGTGTCAGCGGCAGCTGGAATCGTTTCAAGAAGGGCGCGATGAAGAGCCCGGCGAAAAATGAAACATGAATACTTGGGGGTAAAGCATATGGATCTGAATCCTCGCAAGTGGCCTTTGACAACCCTTAGCGGGGTCCTTGTTATCTTGCTCTACTGTGTCTTCACACTCATTTCTTGGGCGTTCAATCCAGAGCCTTTTAGTCCGTGGACTGATTACCTGAGCAGGCTGGGTAACTTCAACCATAGTCCCTTTGGTGCCTACTTCTACAACCTCGGCTGTATGCTCACAGGAGTGGCTCTAATCCCCTTCTTTTTGGGATTGAGCAAATGGCATTCTGAAGAGCGGCTGAGTAAGATTCTCCTGATTGGTGGACAGATTATTGGCATGCTTTCAGCCATAGCGCTTATCATGATCGGCATCTTCTCTGAGGATCAAGGTAGCCCCCATATGACGGCCTCCTCAACTTTTTTCCTGTTGAATTTCATTGTGTTGATTCTGGTCAATGTGGCCCTGCTGCGGCATCCGAAGTTTCTGAAAGCGATTGCAATCTACAGCCTCTCAATCAATATCCTAAGTTTAGGTTTTGAACTAGCAGTCGGAGGGCCTCTGGTTGAGTGGTTCACTGTCTTTGGTTCTTTGGGGTTTGTCGCACTTCTGTCTTTCAACACGCTAACTCTTGGAGAATCCTTAGACTCCAGTTGAACAAGTGCCACTCGAATGTTGTACCAACGAGGATAACGAGTCCGTTCTAGCCGAAAGCCTCTTCTAACCAGGTGACTAACGGAACCCAGCTCTCTTCTGAGAACTCTGCATGCTTTCCACCCGGAAAAACATGAAACTCCTTCGAGTCAGAGGGAATCTCCTCAAAGAGCTCACGGCACGAATCAACAGAGAATAACTCATCAGAATCACCAATTCCGACAAAGAACGGAATGTGCAATTCCTTTGGGAATTCTATGTCCCTTATATTCGCTATTCTCATAAAGCGCAATGTGTATCTGAAATTGAACAACGGGTCGTCCAATCCAACCATTCCATCTCGCCCGTATTTGATCACTGGCTTGCTTGGTGAGAAAATAGACCAAAGGGCTATCTTGAGCTTCTGCAGGGCTGACATTTGCGGATATGCTTCCGGTCTAACGGTTCGAGCACCGCTCAACAGGATGACTCCGTCAATATTCTCGAGGCATCTGTTCATTGCATGTACAGATGAGAGTACTCCGAGGCTATGTCCGAGTAACACTACAGTGTCATGAAGTTGCGCTGTGAAGGCTATTGTTTCGCAAATATCCTTGACAAACCTGTCCTTGCTCGGATAGTCTCCTCGAACACCATCAGACAGTCCATGCCCTCGAAGGTCAAGTCCGTAGACGGTGAAACCCGATTTCGCTAATGGTTCAGCAATCATCGAATAGGGCCCGCTATGGGCAGTTATTCCATGAAGTATCAAGACCGCCTGTTTGCGTTGAGTTTCGCCATGGGGTTCCCACTTCCTAAGGAAAAGCGTTTGTCCGTCGGAGGTTGTGATTAGATGGTGGGGTCCTTCAAACTGCTGTCGGAGGTTCGAAACATCTAGTTTCATGAGTTTTCACATCATCTAAGTTGTGATGCTTCTCAGGCTTAAACCTTCTTCGAGCATTTACCGGCTTGCATGTTAGCTTGAGTTGAATGCGCAAACTGTGAGTGAAATCGTTGAAATAGTAACAATGCACAAGGTAATAAGGGAACATTTTTGGTAATCAATTGCAGGTACACCAAGCAAGAGACGCTTCGCACACGTGGTTCATTGAGGGGTCATTCCTTTTCGCACCATATATAGAAGAATTCCCTAGTTTTGACTAGCCTGTTATTCGCACAAGCGAGA
>JAUVHR010000212.1 GCA_030593165.1 Candidatus Thorarchaeota archaeon | reverse complement strand
CTGCATGAGAACCCCTTCAATGAATTGGACCTTTATCCACTCCGAGCCACTGAGCACTTGACTGAACTCAGCATTGGATCCTCAGCAGAAACAGGGACGGGAAAAAGAGGGTACTCGTCCACAGCATTCAACCTCTCTCCTCTTTATCATTGTGCGGAGCTTGAAGACATCTCTGTTCATGGCGAAGAAAAGTTCGCGCTCAGCAACCCTCCCTCTTCGATTGTGCGAGCTCCTCACATCTTGCTTGAATTGCGAGATGATCCTCGCCGAATGCCTAGCGACTATCGCGAAGCTGTTGGACGTTCAATCGATAACAATGGCTGGGACAAGGTCTGGTCATTTCTTGAACGTGTTTTCCGGAACGCCCCTCTCGACGAGAAGGACCGTGTGCGCTGGAATCTTTTCCACGAAGTGGGTCTAACGGCCTTTGTTGGGTATGACGGGGTTCTTGATGACCACTTCAAACCTGAATTCAAGTATGATGATGGACTGGCGTATCTTCGGTCTGTACTCGTGAGAAAGTGCACGGAACAGCTGAATAATGGAGGGTCGACTCTTTTCTTCCGTGAGGATGCTTTCGAAGAGGGCGGAGCGGACCTTGAGGAACTGAAGGGACACCTCATTGCTGCAAGACAGCAAGAGATGGAGAATATGACTGTCTTCATCTACGGCAAAATCGTGGACCTTCGTCCCCTCTGGTTCTCAGGGCAAGGCTACCAGATTCTTACTGGTCTGGGTTTATGGCTTCTCTCAGATGAGGAGGGTCTGGAGCTAGTCAAGAAACGAGTCAAGTCATATGGTTATGAGCTAAGGGTCGAGAGGGCAGAACGCGACTCAGCAATTCGGGAGCGGAGCGAGCAACCTATCAGTCGCGAACTCGGCTTCTTCATTTTGGACATTGCTTCAAGCAAGACCCCTGCGGAGACCAAGAATGAGATACTCGCACTTCTAGGCGAGTCGGGTCGTGCTGACCTTGTTGAGAGTCTAAGCCGCGAGCTTGCCGGCTTTCGATGAATGTGTCTTAGTAGAATTATGGTGGGCAAGACAGCCTGCATATTTCCAGATCGTCTTGCCCGGGTGCCTGCTTTAGGGTGATACCTCAAGCAGAACTTCAGGGTCCTCAGAGCCAGTGGTTCTAGCAACAACATCTGGACTCAACCCCGAGGACGCCAGCATAATATCTAGTCGGGAGTGTAATTTTAGAGCTCCAATCAACAGGAACCCGATTATGGCAGCTACTGCAAAACCAACTCCTGAAAAGTAGAGCGGTTGAACACTAGAGCCAACAACTTCAGCCCACACTCCTCCTATGGCCATCCCTGCTACCTGAAATGTGGTAAATACAACGCCGAGCAGGGAGAATACACGTCCACGCATTTTGTCTTCAACCAGTTCCTGCATGAGTGTGCTCAATGGAATTGCGAACATGACATCCGCTGCGCCAATAATGCACCATGCCACAAATGCACCGATGAAGTTAGTTGCAACCGCGAAGATCACAACGCTGACTCCAGCGATGAGGCCGGCACCAGTAGCGATGCTCAGTGGTTTGGGGAGCCTTTCTCTTCGGCTCATGATGATGGCAATCAGAATGCCGAGTCCCGCACCTCCAGCCATTAGAAAACCAAGCTCAATTTCACCTAGTCCAAGGTCACCCTCAAGATGTGGTAGGAGAAGTGCGTTCAGAATGCCTGAGGATACTGCCACGAGCATGGCGAAGAGGAATAGGTATGACAGGACGATATTCTGCTTGACGACGCGGGCACCGTCTGCCATCTGATGAATCAAGGGCTCTCTATCATTTTCAGTTGCCTCAGGTTTCAGGGACTTCTCAATGCTCCATAGTGCTGATGCAGAGAAGACGAATGCAGCGGCATTGATTACAAAAGCCAGGAAGTAGTCCGGTGCGAGAAATGCGATCAGTATTCCACCCAAGGGCGGAATTGTCAATGTCACAATCTGATATGTCATCTGAGAGAGTGAATTGGCGGCTACCAGTTCTTCCTTCTCCACAAGGTTGGGTATGGACGCACTGCGTGCCGGGAAGAACCATGCATCAGCCGTCGCATAGAGGAACGTGAAGAGGTAGACATAGTAGACTGTGGGAACGAATGTCGGAAGATACAATGAAAGAGGAATCAGGAGGATGATTATGGTCCTTGTAACATCTGATACGACCATGATCTTCTTTCGGTCAAAGCGGTCAACGTACACTCCAATGAAACCTGAGAACAGGACTACAGGTAGAACCTGCAGTATTGCAAGAATGGCCATTGCAAGGGCTGACTGAGTCAAGGCGTATACGAAGAAAAGGAGTGCCATGCGACTGATCGCAGTTCCAATGTTCGATACGAGTTGTCCAGCCCAAAGACGAGAATAATCGTGATTCGTCAACAGAGCTTTGAAGCCCGGAGAGGGCTTATCTGGAGAAGCTTCCACAACTGCCAACTGCATCACCTAGAGAAGTAGACGTAGGTGAGTGCCTGGGTTGACATTTTCGTTCTGCGGAATTTCTTGGTGCTCTTGTTAGTCTTGGACAGCGCCAACTAGATCACCTTACAACAGTTCGGTAGGCGTAACCAACAGCAGAGGTAGTCTGGACCTGTGTGGTCTTTCTGTTCTTTGTTCCGGATGAGTTGCGTGAGTTTGTTGCTAGAGCCATGATGTTTCACAAGAAATACTGCTCAGAATTAGTATATATACCGAAGCCACTTTTGAGGGTCACAGAATGGAGTCACAAGATGTTACTACTATCAAACTGTACTTGTGCTTCTTTTTCTCTTGATTCTCCGATACTATACAATACCTGATATCAATACAATGACTCCGTTTGAATTCAGTATCGCCTCTGTGGAACTTTGTGGAAAAGTCGCATTTCTCTGAGACACACCAAGAGTCCGATTGTTCCAATTATGCCTGCAACTACTCCGAGTACATAAGGAATAATTGCTACGAAGCCATAATCTAGATATACAGGAAATACTTGGACCATCGCAATGATGAGCGTTAGCGGGCCAAGGAAGCCACAGTATGCTCCTACTTCCATCTCGCCCGAATATGTCTGTGTTCCGTATCCAGAATCACGGTACGTAGCATACGTAACGCCTGTTGCCGCGCCATAAGCAGCAATCATCAACATGACTCCCAATATGCCGGTTATCAGCATAGCCACTTCACTTAATGATGTAATAGCGATAATTCCAACCTGAATGAATAGAAGAATTGCCGCAAATGCAAAAATCCGTGCAGCTCTCTTAGATGTTGCACCCGTCATCTAAAACTCACCAACTAATGTGATTCATTTCACTTAATAATATAACCCGCTTTCTACATTTTGAGAGTGAACCTCAACTGTAAGAAACTCCTGTGTTCCACCACTCCCCTGCCTGGTGTCACCACCTTGCAGACTCTGACGAGTCCACAATCAGCAGGAGCTTTGTCTATAGTCATCGAGAAATCTCTCCTATAGTCCTGGCTTCCTTCTCCTGTCTTGTTGCTGGTTCATCACATCCAGCGGCAGAGAGTCTTTCCACAGCATTTACCACGGCGGGGACATTTCATTGTGGACGCAATACAACTCCACATTTTTCACATTTCACCCGATTCAGTTCATTGTAATGACCACAGTTACGACAGACTGTCTTGTAGGAAGTAAGCAAACCTTCTAAGGTCGTCTTACACACGCTTTCAAGTAACCTAGCATGTTTCCTCAGACTTGCTCTTTTGCGTGCTGTGGAAAGATATGCTTCGTTCATTACTCTGTCTTGATAGTCACTCAATTCATCTGCTGCAGCTGAAATCAACTCGATGAGAACTAAGTCTAGGTCTGCTTCACTTGTAGGCACCCATCCCAGTCCACGTTCACCAATCGTAACGATTATGACATGGTTATTCCTAGTGGTTACGGGGATGCTCTTTTTGCTGAGCACCCTCTTCAATTCAACTAAATCCGGCTCGTGTGGTTCTTGAAGAATATCATAGAGCTCACGTAACCTTTTTCGTCGAGTCGTAGCTTTGTCATCGGAAGAACGTGGACTGATGTGACTTGAGAAGATATCGTCCAGCAATCCGGGGAGTGTCAGTCGCTCGAACTCCTCCTTCACATCCCCTCCCTTTGTACTTGTTTCAACTACGATTCGGAGTTCATCAATTTTGGCAGCCGTCAATTCTCGGAGCTTATCCTGTGTCAAAACAAAGCTGAAATACCCATGAGGGTCAATCTTGACCTGTCCAGTTTGATCTATTGGCTTCAACTCCTTCGACCGCAATGCGACATAGAGAGGTTTTTCATCAACATGGTCTAGGCCTAGGTTTTTCAATCCGACAACTCTACCCGCTATAACAACACCACTGGTGGTACCACCTCTTAGCTTACCCAAGGCACCTATTCCAGTTCTATAGACAGCTGTGATGTTGTCTACTCCTGAAGGCAATCTTTCACCAGTCTTGCCGTCACCAAACTGGACCCAAGAGCCTCCATCCTCATCCTGCCGTACAATGTAGATTTCTTCCTCCGGTATGTGACCGAACAGAGACAATACTCGATACCAAATTGAGTCTGTTACGAAGATTTCGGGACTGACCTCGTTATCATCTGTTGCCACAATATGAATGATTGGTCTTGGCTCTTCGCGATGATGGTGATGTAGCTCTTCATCTGCCTTGAATCCTAGTCGATCTCTCTTACTGTGGACGAATAACCGACCGCAACTATCACACTTTCGGCTGTCTGGACCCAGCTTTTTGCCACAACCAGCACATGTGTAGACATCTTCAGACACTTTGCTCTCCTCTTGCCGCGAAAACTTTCTACAATAACATTTCTTGCCCAGACTTAAAACTCTCTCTGAGCCTGTCAGAGAGGATGCGAACCTAGAGGCGAAGTTCTGGTTACCAGTTGGAGAGGAACCAGCAAATCATGAGGGGGCTCTTCTTAACTTGGTCGAGTTGGACGCAGACAACCACGGTTATCAGTATCAACTTGAGAAGGTAGAAGATTAGCTACGAGCTTGTATCTTTCATGCAACACTCTATTGCATGAGGACTGAAATCGAAGACTCTGTAGATGGGATGGGCTGTGAGAGATGCCCAAGTCAATGTGCTCCTAGAATCGCTAGCTATAGGTGCAGGTTTTGCAGTTGTTCTCATAGGTTTGGTCATTTGGGGCAAGCTCCCTCATGTGTACTATTACCTTCTTTTTCTCAACCAAGACCTTACTGCGACGACAACTAGAAGTGCTAACAACGGCGGAGCGACCCAAAATGAAATCTGAGCAAGTTGCTCACCAGCATAGGTTGCTGTCCACCTATAAGACACTGTCTGCTCGACTTGCCCCAGATTGTAGATGATTATCACCCAGTCCCCGGTCTTTGGAATCGTGAAGGAACAGGACCCTTCCTGTCCGAATTCGTAGTATATGCAGGTAATGTGGGATAAGGTGACATTGACCGGTATTTCTCGGTTGGGGAATGTGTCCATAAACATGATTCCACATTCCAAGGGTGCACCCTCTCCGTTGAACCAAAACTCAACCTCGTCTCCTTCTGTCGCGTCAACTGTGCGAGTCAAGTATCTACCTGGATCCAAGTTGTGGCTCCCACCGGCGCTATAGCTAAGAGGACTGTAGTCTGGCGTTGCAGAGACCGAGCCGACTGCAAATAGAATAAGACAAGCAACCAAGAGGATTGGTGACCTTGCGCTTTTCATCATCTTCCCGTCATCGATGGGCTCGCATGAACATATATATTCTACTCAAGTTATCGAGTCCGTAATGCCTGGCTAGTGCCTTTCGTGGTGTAGCCAATCGAAACCTGTACCTTCACCTGGTAATTCGCGAAGAGCGAATCTCGCTGTATTCGCAAACACGCACAAGAGCATTGACTGTTTCACTGATATTGCTGAAGACCGGAAGACCTTCTCCAACAAACTGCTGCCAGGCTCTTGTCCTAGCCTCATGATAAGCCACATCCGGAATCGTCACGAGGACTGGCTTCTTTTGCTTCTCCATCACTTCTCTGCCGGCCTTGGCCATTACTCCCCACAAATACTGAACTTCCTCTACTGCATCCATA
>JAUVHR010000272.1 GCA_030593165.1 Candidatus Thorarchaeota archaeon | reverse complement strand
CGTTGACTTCTGTCTCCTCTTGATCAGCAGCTGTTTCGAAGCCTGTTATTGAGTCTCTAATCTTACTTGCTACGGTCTCGCAATCATAGGTGATTTCGGATTGGCCTTCGTTTGCAATCGTTACTAGGCTCTGGGCAAATTGGTCAGCGTACATGGCAAGTATTCCAGCACGCTTCGCTTTTCTCCTTGCGGTTTCACGACGCGAGATGAATCTGCGGAATTTTCTTCCTGCATCTTCAAGTGCGAGTTTGATCTCTCGAATAAGCACATCATCTTCTGCCAGAGCTTGCTTGCTCTGCCCCTTGAACATCACATGCACGTAAGCACCACAAACATGAATGGAAAGCATGATTGGTCCTTTTGGTATGCCATTGTCAAATGTGGCAATCTTGTAGTTCTTCCAATTTACTGTTGCTGCGGCTTTCCACGTGGCACAGTCACTGTTATCTCGCAGTTTTGGCACACGATTGACGAAACGCCAGAGCACCATCGGCGCAGATGTTGCAGGCCTAATCTCGCCACCGTAGGCAATGCACACTTCTACTGCGAACGAAAGACCCTTTCCTGAAGTGGGTTTTCTTGTTACGGCTGTGACGAAATCTGGATTATACGCCTTCTGAATTGTTTCCTCGAATATTTCCTCACCGACAGTAACTACAGTGTCAGTTGGAGGTGCAATGTAGTCCTGCTTTGAGAATGCCCTATAGAGAAGCTCAACTTCCACCTTGGACAATGAATCAGTTGGTGTGCGGGCTGAAATAACATCGAGGTGGCGTTTTCGTAATGATTTATTCGCCTCCTTGATGATTGTACGGGCTTTGTTGGGACTAAGTCGACAGAAGGCTCTTGTCAAGAATCCCATAAGGTCCCGCTCTCTAGTTTCACGAAGTAGATCCTGGAATTCTCCGATTCTGATACTTGCAGGATGTGGCTGAGCATGCTTAGGTTCATCAGGGAACGCATGCACTCTCCTCGGGTAGATGTGAACGACGCCATATGGATCAATGAAAACAATCGTGACATGTGAGTTTAGGAGTCCAGCCATCTCAGTGTAAAGGTCAGCATATCCTCGACGATACTGGATGTTGAGGTAGTTAAGCCGTATGAAGGTTCCATGTTCAAACGGCAGGTCCATATCAACTGGACCGGCAACATAATCCTTTGTGTTGGCTGTGGTTGTATAGAAGTCACCGACTGTTGCATCATCAGAAGTGAACCTCTTTGAAACGGTGAATATTGGCTTGCCTGTGGTATTCTGTGCATCACTGAATGCTGAAGGGGCTCCAAAGCCCTGGCTTCCTCGGGTCTGCCTGAGCCGCTCAGACTTGCTTGAGGCAAGATAAATACCATACTTCCCTAAGTCGCCGGGGGTCATCCCAACACCGTTGTCGAAACAAGTGAACTCGTAAACCTTGAAACCTTCCTCGTCATCCAGCGGAACCAAGTCAGGCATGAATACCTCTTTGATTTGGATGACCGCAAGGGGCTCTCTTCGCTTGATGAGCCCGCGGAATGGCACTAAGAACTTCCTAAATGCAGTAAGTCGGTCATCCAATGTTTCCCTTCTTCTGGCAGGTATTTTGACTTCCTTTCCTGCTTTCACATCTCGCTCGAGTCTCTTGCTTATGGCAATTGTATCCTCAAGCTCACCTTCAAGCTTTTTCCTGATTTCTTCAACAAGGTCGGGATCAAGATGCTCTTTTAGTCTTGGTCGCTTGCTTGTCTTCCACCACCAAGATTCCAATGCATCTATTGCGTTGTCCAGAAACTCAATCGAATACTGGGTATGCTTATTCAATCCGGTTTCGAACCCAACAAGCTGCGTTCTCTTACGCATGAACTTCGCAATTGTGCCTTGTCTGATGACACTGCCATCATCTGCGGCCGGGCCGCTTGAACGCGCTTTTCGTTTCTTTTTCTTCTTGCTTGGCGGACTCAATAGCTCACCCTCATGGGAGTTTCGTCAAAGGTAGTGAAACTGAACAGTCACTAATCAACACTATGGTGTGTCGCTTCCTGACCGTCAGGAACTCACGTATTGCCCTAATATTGTTTCCCGTCATATAATCCAATTGGGCCTGATACGCTATTCTGGAGCAGTTTAGGGTTGTTCCGCGCCAAAGAGTCCTCCCTTACGGGATTATTGGAACACGTGTTCCAAGTTTTCTCCAACATGCCAAGCGGATGGACAGGTTTTTCTCGGAGTGTTCGACTCTCTTCATGAGGTTCGCACTTGGCGATTATGGCTTTCGGAATCAAGGTCATCCCCTTGGTCGATAAGGACACTGACCTAGTAGGGGTCATGTTGAACTCGGTACAACAAGGTGGCGTGAATCTTGAGTCAAACGACATTGTGGTTGTTGCGCACACTGTGGTTTCGAAGTGGGAAGGTCGAGTTGTGAGCCGCTCGGAAGTTGAGGTTTCCGAAGGCGCGATTACGATAGCAGAGAGGAGTGGTTTTGACCCAGTTCACGTCGAACTTGCGCTGAGAGAGAGCGTTAGTGTGCTGAGAGAAGATGGTGTTTTGATAACGGAGACCAAGAGCGGACTCGTATGCAACTTCAGTGGGGTTGACGCATCGAATGCACCACCTGATAGCTTCGTTCTCCTTCCTGAGGATTCGGACGCCAGTGCAGAACGCATATTGGTTGAGGTCAGCAGAAGAACCGGTTTGAATCTAGCAGTGATCATCTCCGACACACAGGGTCGTCCTTGGCGTCGTGGATCCGTCAATGTCGCGTTGGGATGTGCTGGAATCAACGCCTTCAAACACAACAAAGGCCGACGCGACTTGTACGGACGAGAACTTGACCAGTCAATGGTCTGTCAGATTGATGAGATTGCATCACTAGCAGAGCCATTGATGGGACAAGCCGACGGGAGAGTTCCGGTTGTGATTGTTCGAGGATACAGATACGAGACCGGCACAGAATCTGGAGGAAGTGTCCCAAGGTCCCGCGAGGAAGATCTCTTTCGGTGACTGAGCTATAGATTTAGAAAAGGAAGTAGACTCCCTCAAGATGAGAGAGTCTCGAAGCGATTCTTGTTGTCAAGCTCTGTGCCCGCATTTGCCGCAGAACTGATCTCCTGGGTCGATTGATTCTCCGCAGTTTGTACAGAAACCTGCTCCACCACTTGAGCCTGCTGCAGCACCTGCGCCTCCTTCAATAGGAGCTCCACATTTTGGACAAGCAGCAACATTGCCCGCATTAGTCCCACAGTATGGACATTTTCCTTGTTCACGAGCAGATGTGAGATTTGCAATGACTACTGGTATGATTTTCTTCTGTTTGAACTCGAAATCCATGTTTCCACCAGATTTCAAATCAACAATTAATCTCTTGCCAGATTGTGCAGCATTACTTACTGTCATAATTGGAATTGCGATGCTTTCGGTATTTCCATCAGAGTCTTTGTTATAGAATGAGTCTTGTGTCCAATTGGAAATCGCCAAGCCGACAGCGGCATATCCAAGACCTCTCCCAGCTCCTCGGAGCACTCTCCCACCAATGCCGCCCACTTGGTGACCGACTCCGGCAAGAACAGCAGCCCCTGCTACGGCACCTGCGATAGCACCGAATTTCTTTAGACCCCCCATTCTCGAGGGTTTCTTAATCCAGACCATACGAATATCTGTGACTTCCATTGATCCGTCTTCACCGTCAAACTTGACATTCTTCTCACGTATCATCTTTTTCTCGTGACCCATTGCTGTGAGTCCAGAACCAGAGAACGCAACTTGTAGAAATGCTGGTCGATCAGACAATCATAACACCTACATTTTGCGGACAAACAAGCGGTATTAACTTTGTCGCGATAAACTGACCTCTCTTGTTTTAAAAAGAAAGGAGTGAGGATTATTCTCTATTAGTGAATTCGATACACAGGTTCTTGGATCTCATCAATTTGACCTGAGTCGATAGCCGTCATCTCCGCTCGAATCCTCTTCAAAGACTTCTGTTCTATTACCTGTCGTTGTAAGAGTGAATAGTACTTCTTGGAACGCCTCGTGTCGCCAAGAATTGAAGATACTCTTGCTAAGTTCCAAGAGATTAGCGGATTACTTCTGTCCAATTTCTGCGCAGTTCCCAAATGTCTTGATGCATCTTCGAAATCATCCAAAACAAAGGCCTTGATTCCATTTGCCAGAAACATTTCGGCCAAGGTCTTTAGAGACTGAATTGAGAAGAGTGGAACCTGAATTTGAGGAGAAATAGATGATTCCGTTTCTTCTAGCTGTTTTAGGATTTCATCATGAGTTTGTGATTGCATCAATTTCTTCAAGGATTTTCGACCCATTTCGAAAACCATCTCAAAAGCACTCTCAATTGATTCAATCTCATCAGGTAGCTGTTCAACAAGATGAGTCAGTATCCTCGGGAAATCTAGTCTCTCTAGCTCATGGATGATCTCGTATACAGATTGAATGTTGATTTTGGTCCTTATTCTTTCATTCACAATAGCTGAAAGCAGAATACGACTTATCTTCGGACTCTGAATTGCAGTTTCACTAATTTCCTGAATAAGTGCATCAAAGGAGTCATCAACATTGATTGAATAGAACTTCTCAAGGATTGACTCTTGGTCGAGAGCGATTACTTGATTATCAATGAGTATAGCACTCTCATCTGTCAAACTTCTTCTGAACTTACTCATTAGGTCAAAGATTACTCCAGTTTTCTTTCTGCAGTCCATTCTAAGTGTCGGGTGAATCGTTTCAGAACCAATTGTTTTCACACTAATGTTAGAGAAACCAATGGTCTTCAATAAGTGAGTTATGAGATCCCTTGGGAAAGTATACCTATGTGCCATTCCAGGTGTGTCGAGTCCATAGATCCAGTTCATGAGATATTTCCGTTTGGTTGCCTTTGATTTTAGGAAAAGGTGAAAGGTTTCCTCAATATCTGGAGTTTCAATAACAAGATGTCCTCCAGGTTTTAGCACACGATAGAACTCAGAAAGTGCGTAGATACTCCGTGCAGCACCAAGGTGTTCGATTACATGAACGCATTCAATCTCGTCTATTGAGTTGTCATCGTAGTCCAGTTCATGCGCTAACATGATTTTATCTGCAACTGTGCCATCATAGGCGTCAATGTTGACGAAT
>JAUVHR010000252.1 GCA_030593165.1 Candidatus Thorarchaeota archaeon | reverse complement strand
CGCCAAGAAGTACCAGCCCACCATTCCAACATCTTTAATCCCAAGAATGCTTTCGGTTAATGTTTGCTGGTCCTCCCTAGAAGGTATCGCACCATGAGCAATGATATCATGCGATCCGCGAATCTGGACTGCAGCTCGGATTATTCCATCTAACATCTTGATTTTCTCACAAACTTGCCAGAGAATAGCACCATCTGCGCCTTGGACTACAATCTGTATAGGTTCCATTGATGCTCACCCGTTGTAACATATTCCTTTCGTTTCCATTTGATAAAAAGACTTCTGTCAGATGATTCAGGATGGAAAATTACATGTGTTTAAATCGAGGACCTCAAACTACATGTGAATTATGGTGCGGCCAGTAAGTTCGAGTGAATCAGAAACGACAGGAGGCCATTACGAGTCTGGGGACAACAGGCGACTCTCGGTGTGTGGGTATTCTCCATCAGGTATTTGACTATACGAACTGTAGTCTTACGAGAAAGAGGGCCGTAAGGGCACTTGGAGAGATTGGTCACCCCAGCTCCTTTGACCGTGTGAAGAGTTCTGGGATTGAGTCTAGCATTCTCAAGGTGCGCCACTCGGGAGTCTTCCCTTATGCCCTGTGTCAAACACCCAATAGCCCTTCTTACATTCCGGCCATAGTTGAATACTGGGCTACAGATATCATTGGGCCGGCTCTGTTAAGTTTGGAGGACCCTCAGGCTGCGATACGAGTAAAGGCTCTGGAGGTTCTTGTTGTGTGCGGTGAGTCAGGGGACAGAGCACTACTAGATGAGGGTAGACTGATTGCTGACCTGCTCCTCTCTTCAGATGAGCCATCAGACGTTCTGCGCTTGACCTTGCGGGTCAATGGACTTCTCGGGTCCAGCAGTTTCCAGCAGGCCCTAGTTGCCTCGGTCAATGAGGTTGTTCGAGCCAGAGGAGCCACCCCTCAGGTCTTGGAATGCCTACACAAGATCCTGTTCCTATCAGGGAGCAAAGAGGTCCGAGAGGTGTTGACGTGGACAATTAGGAATCAAGACGGCGACCCGTTCTTGCTCATCAAGTCCTGTCCATCTCTCTCAGAAGACGAGTCATTCATAGAGAGCATCACTGAGATGGCCAGTCAGAGCAAGTACCCTCATTCAGCCCTTGCCAAGACCATCTTTGCGCCCCAGTTTATGCAGAGCCAGTCGGTATGGGTTGCGGTTGTGAAGGCTGTCGGGAGAGTGTGGGCGGAACAGAGGGAGCCACCCTCCTTCCCGTTCCCATTCGTGGTTCTTTCTCAGTTATTCAAGTACATGCCTGCTGACAGTTCTGATTTTCAAGAGGTTGTTGCTGGACTGCTGGACAAGTATGCACACGACAGATGGATGACCGAGAAGATAGAGAAGACCCTGCCACTTGCGTTCGTTATTGAAAAGCCAGAGTCAGGAAGAGAGGAAGAGATCATGGCGGAGGCCTGAAGGAGTGAGCAAAGTGAAAGGAGAGAACTCAAGAATCAGTGAAGTGCTTGAAGACCTGAAGGACCCTGTTGTCAGGGCTTGGTTACGACTTGCGGTCTCTTCTAGAGAACAGAGTGCAGCATCCAGATATCTGTGGACTGCTCTTGAACGAGATCCAGTTTCCATCAGAGTGGCCTTTCATATCGCCCAAATCCTTGCACTTCTTGGAAGACAGCCGGAGGTGTCTCATCTTCAGCATGACCTTCTATTGATGGGTCTTGACAACTCCAGCATTGCAGTCATTGGTGCCGAGATTGACCAAGCACTGGAGCGAAGACATTTGATACAGCAGTCCTTCAAGGAAGAACCTCCCCGTGTAGTTTGGCATCGTGATGACCACGAAGATTTCGAATATCTTCGTTATGAGAACTATGACGAGCCTCCACATTGGGTTGGACATGAAGACTTTGTCGATGGCGAGGAGTATTACTATTGAGGAGAATCAGATGAGTTCCAATCCTTGGTCCCGTGATGACCTTCGAGTTGTCTATCTTTGCGAGGGTTCCCCGAGGGTATGTGAGGACTGTCCCGACCGGCATCGCTGTGACCTGTGGTTCTACATCGAACAACAGACAGAAGGCATGGTAGAAGGCATATCCCTGATTGCATTTGCTACTTCCTGGCCCACAGCAATATTCCAAATTGGGAGATCCAGCATCATAATTGATGCGGTCTGAATGCGGTCTAAGGTGATGGCCTTGATGACTCGACCTTTCCATGAGCCCCAGTAGGTTGGTTCCTCAGACAAATCTCGTCCTCCGATAGGATTGAGTAGATATCTTTCTACAATCCCCGTCAGAGCTGGCGAAGAACAGAAGTGACTAATCAGTCATTCGCTGATATGATCTGTCTAAACCCAATCCGTTCCATACTTACATGCGATATAAATGACGATAACGATGAAGATAATCCCGATGACTCCACCAGCAGCGGCACCTGAGCCAGGGACATACTGTTCGAATGACATACCAATTGCCCATGCAATTACGATGAGAACTAGCCCTCCGAGTATAACGCCCAATTTAGGTAAGATGCCAATGAGCTCCGAAACATAATCTGGCATGATGTAATTTCATTGTGTAACGATTTAAGGTTGCGCCTGAAAAACACTTAGTCTGTCTATCTAGAATACTCAGGGTAAATAGAGACTACACATGGCAAGATTTTCAGTTGCATTATCTTATCTTGGATTGGTACGAAGTAGAGGCTGACGGCTGCGACCCTCTCTCTCCATATCTCATCAAGGTTCCGCACCAGTTCCCTCTGCAATTCACTAATCTTATCAGGTCCAATCAGGTGACCCTATCCGATTGACATTGTATTTAAAACGCATTTCTCCAATTTGTCTTCTTGAGTGATGATACAATTGTCTGATGACCCTGATGTAGAAATAGAACGGGGATTTTTTGACTCGCTGGTTAGTGACCTTTCAGGGACCGCATTTCAGACATGGTTTGAAAATCTGATGAAGCACTTGGACCCAAAATTCACTCCCATTGGACATGAGGGACGTGGAGGGGGAGATCACGGATGTGATGGTTTTTCTATTTCATCAGGTCGCTTTTTCCAAGTATATGCTCCAGAGTCAATGAAAGAAAATCTCAAGAAAATTGAACATGATTTCAAGCGGGCTTTGGAAAAATGGAAGGGCTTATTCAATACATGGGTCTTTGTACACGGGAAGCTGAAGATTAAACCTACGATAGAGAAACATGTGATAGAACTGGCAGAAGACAACGATATTGAACTACTACCTTGGAGCGAAGTCGATATTTGGAAACTTCTTTTAGAATTACCTCGTGATGACCGCCTTCATTTGCTAAATATGCCGGCACATTTCAAAGATGTACCGATGCGAAAAATCCATGAAACACATGAGATGGTCGGTGAGATAAAAGAAAAATTAGATGAGGACTCTTATCCAGATGAAGAAGAATTTGACGCAGAAACTGTGGCATTAGCAAAACGCGTTTCCGCGAATTTCGACGAAATCCATAATATGAGTAATGAGGACAAGAAACGAGTTTTTCTCCACATTCTCAAAGCCTCTGTGAATGAAAGTGAACTTCATCAGATATTCCAGACTCTAAGTAAGCTGTTTACTGATGACTATGACATAGTAACTTTGACGATTGATTGTTTGCAAACAAAATCAAAGTGGTCTGACCAAATTGCCGAGGACGCAATCAGTTTTTTCCTCTCGAAAAGCAAGGACAACAGAGTTCCGGATGCGATATACTATGTAGCCGCGGACCCTACCAGAGATTCGGGTCAAAGCAAACTCTTTCGTAAAGTCTATTTCCGTTTTCTAGGTCAGTTCGGAAGAAAGGACCACATCCCATTACTTGAAGATTTGAAGACTCGAGAATGCAACAATATTATCCGCGGGTATATTGAAAGAACAGTTCTTCAGTTAAAAAAGAGATTTCCTGACGCTGAGCTGACTCGGATTCGCCTTGAGTTAGAGTCCGTAAGGTCGAAATTGACGAGTGGTCAATATCCTATTATTGACATGATTCAGCTGAACCGTTTTCTAGAGAAGCCGACTTTCTCGCATCTGTCCTCTCAGGTTCAGGATAAATTCTTTCAACTTGAAATGAAACTCAGAGAATATAATGAATTCAGGAAAAAAACTTCCGGATTATCTAGAAAAGTTCCTGCTGAGTATGGATCATATGCGCTTATTGGAAGGACACATGAATCAGAAAAACACTGTCAATCTATATCATCCCTAATAGATGAACTCCTTGCATTAATCTAAGAAATCGGTTTTCGTAAAATGCAGACAGACTCTTTCTTGGAAAGAGCATGAAAGGACCTTAGTACCTCCTGAAAACACAAAGTTGTATGTCCTCCCTTAGAGATTTCTACAGAGATGAAGGGTATGAACCACATAGACCGTTCAAGGACATCAAAGAGGACTACCTATTGAGAGTTGGATCAGACAGGTCGGTTCATCACATGCTTCGTCTCTCTCCCCTCAGAGAACTGGCTCTCAGAAAGAACGAGCATGTCCTGTATATCGCAGAACAGTTGCTCGCAGGTGACATTGAAGAGTGGTTCATGGCACTTGAGGTCTTAGAAACCTATGGTAGTCCAGATGCGAGTCATGTTCTTATCATGAGTCTACCAAATGTATCCAGTTGTTAAACCATATGCTAGAATCCGCGACCATGTCAACTTACATCGAGCTTCAGCAGTAAATCCTCGAACTCTTTCTTGAGGTCTGGTCTATCCGTTGAAACATCTAGTCCCTTCATCAGCACTACCCTCGATTCTTCACCTCTCTGCAATGAATAGAGAAGAACACCAAGATTGAGCAGAGCATCGGCATAGTCACTCTTGAGACCGATGGCAACCCTGTAGGCTTCCTCCGCCTTTTTCCAGTTCTTGAATCTATGATGCATGACACCAAGTGAGAACCAGCCTTGAGCATCCCTAGGATTGTGCTTGACCAAGCTGCGTAACGCATCCAAGGCCTTCTCTTCTTGATGCTGGTCCAAGTAGACCCACGCCAGTTCATGCCACTGATCAGGCCATCCCGAACTGATCTTGATTGCCTCCATGGTTGCCTGTTCAGCCTCATCATACCTTCCTCTAAGTCTAAGGAACCGCCCCAGAGCGAACCAAGTCATTTGGTCTATGGGGTCCTCCTCGATGATTCCTCTGAGTAAAATAACGGCCATCTCTTTGATAATACAAGGGCTACTGGTGATCGTGATTGCCTCCTTGGTAGGAATGGAGTACTATCAGAGTAGTGACTTGATATCGGGAATTGGCGTTGCAGCGGC
>JAUVHR010000160.1 GCA_030593165.1 Candidatus Thorarchaeota archaeon | reverse complement strand
GAGAATTTCTTGCTGAGATATACGACATTAGGACTGCTTACACTAACTGGATACCATCAGAGTTTGAGAATATCAAGTTTGGTCCAGGTGGAACAGAGTACTTAGAGGAAGAGGACGAATATCTAAAAATCTGGGAACACTTTGATGAATCACAAGAAAACCCTCCGAGAATCATTGCAGTTTCCTTCACAAAGCCCTCAGGAGGCTGTTGGCTTTCTATCCATCCCAGCTATACATCTGAGTTCACAGAGATCGTGCTATGGATGGAGAATCGAGTGAGAGAGCTGAAGGGGGATGAGGTCGAAGAAGTGAAGATGCGCTTCATTGTTGATGACGATGATGAGGAACGTATCACCAAGTTATTGGAGCTAGGATTTCAAAAGGACGATGTTGATGGGGACAAACAGATTCGCCCCATAGATTCGCCAATTCCTGCATATAGTCTACCTGATGGCTACACAATACGAAATGCTGTAATCGAGGAGGACTTCGAGAAGTATCGTGAGGTTCAGAAAGCGGTCTTCCCCCACATCAAGACTATGTCTAAGGAGCAGCTTCAGTTGTACAGTACAGCATCATTCCACCGAGAAGACCTTGATATTGTTGCAGTGGACCCAGACAACAGATTCGCGGCATTTTGCACAGCTAGAATTGATCCTCTAAGTAAGATTGCAGAACTTGAGCCAGTCGGAACTCATCCGAACCATAGGAAACTTGGGTTGGCAAAAGCTGTGATTTGTGAGGGCTTGAAGCGTCTAGAGAGATATCAGCCCTCCACGGTTGTCATCTTCGGGGCAGCTCCAACTGAGGGGGCCAGAGGGTTATACGAGTCAGTGGGATTTGTGAACAAGGGTACTAGACACTACTGGGTCAAAACAGTGTGATACTCCACTAGTGATAGTATCTCTGTTTGTGTAATTCGGGTTGTTTCACATGCCTTTTACAGACATCTCTGAGTATCCGTAGACTATTCAGCCGTTGCGATAAACACGGATACTTGAGTATGTCCTCATTGGATTTTGGCCGTTCTACTGGATTAGTAGAAAACCGTCATGGGCAGGAAGATATTTGGACCTGAGAACCTGCCCTACAGGCAAGAACATCGGATGTAGGTTGCATCCATACTTGAAGAGGCAAGTCCTCTCTCCTCACTTTTTCTTCTCAACGGAATCTCACCAGGAAAGGACCGTGCGCAGCCTATGACGGGTGTGGTTCAAGCGACCCAAGGTATTCCAATCGTCTGTTCCTTGAATACAGAAGTCCGATGACTGAAATCAGTAACCCTGTCGCGTCCAGAGCAAGCCACAGCCAATTCACGTATTGGAAGTCGGTGACCACTGCGTAGGCGAATCCGATTGAGAAGAAGAAACCAAAGAAGCACACAAAGCAGGCATATGAATGCCACCAGCTCTGTTTCGTTACGTCGCCGGCCAGCCAGTTCCTTACGTCCCAGCGCTCCTCGTCGGAATCCTTCTCCACGTTCTTTACACCCAATACCCATACTCGTATTGGAGTTTTAGTTGTTGGGTCAAGCATATCGAATCAGAATCACCAGTCTGGCACGGACTATTCAGTCGTGGGCAGTGAGATCTTCGGCCCTGAGAATCTGCCCTACAGACAAGAGAAGCAGAAGTAGTTCTCATTCCAGTTCGAGAGAGGCCAGTCCTCTCTCCATCTCTCTTTTTCTCAACGAATAGACTGATTAGCCAGTTCAAGACAGCCAGAATGTTGGTCATGTCATTGCGAATTCCATTGTTCTTTTCCTGAAGCTTACGAACCCTCTTAGTGGCATCACTCCTGGGAGTAACCAGTTCATGTACGTATACAGCCGCGGATTCATACCCTTTGTGACCCAGTTTGAAACAGTTTCTCGGTCAACATACAACTCTTTAGCAATCTTTGTAATCTCTCCGTGCTTGATTCGTTCCTTCCCTGAATACTTCTTCATCAGGTCCTGATGAACCTCAGCCTCCTTCATCCGCTGTGGAAAGCCCTTCTTCTTCTTGAGTGACGAATACTCTTCCTTTACCAGCTCTCGCAACCGTTGCTTAGTAGTAATCCTTTCTCCCCGCACCTCAGGCGATTTCATCTTGACCTTTGGTCCAAGCCGTTCTCTGCGTTCCTTATTTGAGGGTGTCTTGGATTGAGGGTTCTTCTTTTCTCTTGCAGTAGGTTTGGGCTTTTGAGAATCTGTGGAAGTTGGTTTCTTTTGTTTGTCCGACCTTCTCTCTATCCTTTCTTTGATCTTGTTACCAATCGCCTCCGAGATGTCCTCTATGGTCGAAGATCTGCCAATCTTCAATCTGCTTCTGGACAAAGACCTTTCGTCAACAGATGCCATGATTACATGTAGACCCCTCCATTCATGTGAATTATCTGGCCTGTAAGATAACTTGCATGTTCCGAAACCAGATACATCAATGCCTCAGTGACTTCCTCTAGAGTACCGAAACGACCAATAGGTATCTGCTGCTGTATTACTTTCTGAACGTTCTCTGGTAACCTGAGAAGCATGCCAGCTTCAAAGTAGCCCAAGGTTAGAGCATTCACAGTAATCCCCCTCTTTGCCACCTCCTTAGCGACCGCTTTTGTAAATCCGAAAAGACCTGCTTTGGCTGCGGAGTAATTTGACGTGCCAAAGACTCCTATCTGGCCAACCACGGAAGAAATGTTGACGATTCGTCCATATTCCTGCGCTCGCATATGTTTGATTGCCGCGCGGGTACATTTGAACGCTCCCGTGAGGCAAACTTCTATTACCTTCTCCCAACTCTCATCAGTCATATTCCAAACTGTGCTGTCATTATACACACACGCGTTATTCACCAAGATATCAATTCTGTCAAATGTATCGATGGCTTGCTCGACCATCCGATTAACTTGGGATGTAATGCGCACATCTGCTTGGATAGCAATCGCTTCGCGGTGCGTGTCTTCAATCTCTGCCACAACATCTTGAGCTAGTATTTCGTTCGTTGAATAGTTAACAATTACATTAGCCCCCTCTCTAGCAAGGGCAAGAGCAAAGGCTTTCCCAATCCCTCTGGAAGCACCGGTTATCAGTGCGATTCGATTTTCGAATCTCATGACCTCTGATCGCATCTCCATTGCGGCTTTAGACTCTGACCTCTCACCTCATGGTGAATAGTGGAGATAAAAGTCTAGCGACCTCAATGGCCCTGTCAAATAATACACGAATTCAGAGACGAGCCAGCCACGTCACATGATTCATGTTTTACTAGTCATCATACGATGCGGCCAAGGCTCGCCGTTATCACTTTCTGCTCAACGAACTTTTCAGCCTTTGCAATACCATCCCCGACACCAGATCCAGACATCGCCGACCTGGCGAGTTCCCTCTACCCGTCCTCTTTGTCCTTCTCGGACTCAAGTTCGACTCGGAACTCGGCTATCGTGACTTCGTCGCCTTTGTAGACTTCAACCCCTACCTCCTTCAACGACTCGACCTCGAGAGAGCTCCCAGTCATGCCCTTCTCCACGCCGCCCTGAAACGAATCGACACTCATCATCTTCACAGAATGTATCAACTCCTTGCTCGAAGAAGACCCCCTCCCAGGAACATCGCGGTGGACGCCTCCGGGTTCTCACACCCCACTGGTGGAGAATGGGTGTCTGTGAAGTTCAAGAAGGTCCGGAGACGATGTTTCGACGGCCTACACAACGCCGTGGACACCGACACACTGTTGATCAATGCCGCCAAGGTGAGAGTCAGGCGAGGCGATGATGCAATGTACATGGTGGCTTTGGTGAGGAAGGTCCCGAAGTCCAATCTCGAGACAGTCTATGGTGACAAGGCGTACATCTCGAGAGAGCATGCCAGTTCATCCATGATGCCGGTGGGTACGCGGCCATCGAGCCAAAGGAGAACCTGATTGACTCCTCGAGAGGACACCGAGCATATGGACAGTTGACCAGAGAGTATCAATCAGACCCGGAGGAATGGAAGAGGAGTCACAGCTACGGTAGGAGAAGTCTTGCAGAAACCGTGTTCAGCATGATGAAGCAGAGGAATGGAGAGTGTCTGAGTTCATGGGGTCACAGGGAGCGGCGGAGAAAATTGCTGATCCGAGTGGTCCTGCACAACATCGAGCGTCTGAACTTCTTGGAGTGTGCCGGGAGGTGAATTATCTTACAGGGCCTGTTGGCATGCAATCTAGCGAACTCCATGCGCAACGAGGCGTCTGTATGTGCTGACGTTTTACAATGCATCAAAGCGACTATGGAACATCCGCGAAATCACAAAGCATTCTTGTCCAACGCTTGGCCTGCTCAGACATAGTGACATACTCAACATCGAGCTTTGAAAGCAGCCAGCGGATTCTGTCTTCCACAATTCGGCCCTTGACAAGCCAGTAGAACGGTCTTCTCCATGAGAATTCGGAAGGGAAAATCTCATGTGAGATATCTAGGGGGTGGAAGTACAGCAATGATGAGCCTGACCTTAGACTCTGCTTGATGCCCTCGAGAATAAAACGAGCTCCTAGGAACCTCAGGAAGGGACCGCCAGCTGAAGGAATCCGAATGGGGCCTATCTCATAGTATGGCCAAGGAATCTCAAGTAGCCCGCGTGGAGGTCCTGGTTCGATTCCACCCTTCTCAGGGAAGTAGGGCATTCTTCCGACGCCTTTAAGCTTGCTGTCGGTCTTGTTGTACAGACTGTTTGATGATACAGACGAGTCATACTTGAATCCAAGACTCTCGATGACGTCAATCATCCAACCAGTGACATAGGCTGCTGGTGCTCTAAATCCAATTATATGTTGACTCGTTTCTCTTTCCAGCGTTTTCTTGGCGAGCTCCATTTGCCTTAGAAAGAACTCCCTAGAGTGAATAGGCCTTCGGGTTCGAGCGTTAATATAGCACATGTGGTTGTATCCATGACAGGCGATCTCATGACCCTTGGTTCCAATCGCTTTAACAAGTCCGGGGTACCGATTCACAACCTCAGCCACAATGAAAAAGGTCGCGTGGATGTCCAATTCATCCAGCAGATCCAATGTCTGCATTGTGGGCTCGGTCAGATAGTCATACTTTCCATTCCACTTGGAGAAAAAATCCTCAGTGTCCTTGTACTTCGAGAAAGAGGAGCTGCATACTGCTGGCACATGATACCAGTCTTCTATGTCGATTGTTACTGACATGGTTTTCATCATGAACCCTCAACCTGTTTCTCAATTGCACTCAACGCCCGGTGTTTGGCTGTGCTACTACAGCTGCCACAATGAATTGGAGATATATGCGCACCGCTATTCGAATGCCAACCACTGCGCAGGCTAGTTCTGAAGGATTGGGCAAGATAATCTTTGGGGTTCTGGTTGATATTAGACATCCAGCCCGTATTCACCGCTTCAAGCACATTCTTTGGAGAATCATGGAAATGGAAAGCAATCCCAAGCGAGCTACTTGAACTAGCCCAAGAGACGCATCAAGACTAGCAACGCTTCTGATTGTCGAATTCATGTAGTGGTCATACTCTGTCGAAAATACTCAACAAAGTAGGAAGGCATTTATCTCATCACATAGATACGCAGCTGGCACGATACAAAGTTCGGAAATCACTTCGCTACCTCTCCAGAAACTTCGAGAAACGGTGTTCATTATGCCCAAGAAGCCCCCATTGAAGAAGATAGACCTTGAGTACTTCAGACTTGATAGCACCAGACGAACACTTAGACGATCAGCCCAACAACATGGGTACAAGGGCAAACTTGGCTCTATTCGCTTCTTCCTGTCCTCAATAAATGACTACTTGCTTCACATGATTGCATATTTCTCACCGATTCCCAGCTTAAGGGTAATGTGTCAGAGAAAGCGTGGAGTACGAATTGGAAAAAACGTTCAGATTGGGCCGCATGTTCTGATTGATACAGTCTTTCCGAATTTTATTGTAATCGAGGAAGGCGTTTCTCTAGCAGGCTCAAATTTTATCCTCGCACATAACACCCCATTGGAATATCATAGCGACGATTTTCCCTCCTTCGTCGCCCCTGTTGTAATTAAGAAAAATGCTTGGATAACCATTGGGTCCTATATCTTGCCAGGCGTCACTATTGGAGAAGGGAGTGTTGTCGGAGCCGGAGCAGTTGTTATCGAGGATGTGCCTCCGCACTCCTTTGTAGGTGGAATTCCTGCCAAAGAAATTCGAAAACTTGCACACTCAAATGATGAATCGTAACCGAGCATTTCTCGTGCGTCATCTTGGCGACTCCACATACTCCGATATCTCTCCATATTCCCATATGAGAACATTATTTTGAATCAACCATTGTCATGTGGATATGGCGTTCATAATCCCAGGAAACATGATTAGTACCTACACTCAATCATGTTGAGGCTTTTTGCACGAGTCCACCAATGAGGAGGATCTCGGTGGCTGAAGCGGCAGCTGATATCAGACTTAACGAGTTGGGGAAGCACAGAATCTTTCGCATTAATCATCTGGCTTGTTCATCGAAGATGTGTCCTGATCTTGAGAGGATTAAACCGATTCCGCTGCGCGATTCATTGTGGAATAGACCCCGAAATAATGGAAGAATCAAGATTGCGTATTCAGATTATGTCGAAACAGAAACACGATACGAGAAACTCTTAGATGCCGCTGAAATCCTATGGATTCGAATCGGAGTACGCTGAAGACTCGAGAGGCACAATTAGCATTCTGGATAAACAGCTATAATGCACTGTCCATCTACGGAGTTGTGAAGAAACTGGATAAAGACCCTGACTTTGCCAACAGAGGAAATAGGAGCTTGTTTAGCCGAGTGAGGTTCTTTGCGGTCCAGAAATTTGGCGTCGGCGGGAAAAAGTATACACTGAAGGCCATCGAGGACAACATCAGAAAGAAGTTTGAAGATTCGCGAATACACTTTGCCTTGAATTGCTCTTCACTTGGATGTCCCCTTCTGAAGAATGGGCTCTATAGTGCTGCGAACCTTGACCAGGAACTAGATGCTGCAACCAAACTCTATCTCAGTAGTGCCGATGGACTCAAGCTGGACAAGGAAGAGGGAATTCTCTATGTCAGTATGATTTTCAAGTGGTACAAGAAGGACTTCGAAGCAACGGGGAAGAAGGTCATCGAATACATCCGCGAGTATGCACCCAACAATATTCGTGAGTTCATCGGTGAAAAGAAGGACAATCTCAAGTATATTGAATGGAATTGGACACTCAATGTAAGTGCGTAGGAGAAGAGCTGCTACAATGAGTTCAAGGAAACTGCACTTCGACTCATCGCGGGACAGATTGATTAGTTGCGAGTAAT
>JAUVHR010000011.1 GCA_030593165.1 Candidatus Thorarchaeota archaeon | reverse complement strand
AGGGAATTGACCAGAGTACACTCAGCATTGTTCTATCTGATGTCACTTCTGACGAAGATGGCAAGATTCCTAAGATATTCATCTACGGAAGCGGCATAGTTGCATTCTCTGTCGCAGAGGAAGATATCAGCCTTGAGGGTCTTGTGAGAGAACTTGAGAAGGTGTTCCCACCTGGCGGTGTGAAATACTATCCTGATACCAAAGTGATTGTAGTCATGAACAAGATACGCATCACACCTGAAGGAGTAGACGGTTCTGGTCCTCTGTTCGAGAGAGTAGTCCAGATTGCTCAACCTTGGCTGGAAGAGCACGGGCTTGGAGAATAGAGCAAGTGGCAATGTGAAAGATATTCAATATGAGAACTGGAGTAATCATCTGATTATCCTAGACCCCAACTAGTCTAAATTAGGTTCATTCTGCGACTTCAGACAGCTGGTGTATCATAACACTTGGACCTACTCGCATTAGAACAGTTTTCGAAGACCCAAGTCTTCCAGACTCTTCTTTGAATCAGTTTCTTGAGGTTTTGGTCTCCTTACAGGCCGTTTCTCCAATGGCTTCAGACGATCTTCCCAGGACCCTCCTGGGGAAATCGACGGAATCTTGCCTACGGCAGGGACCTTCCTCCTGCGAGGGGTGGGGGAGCTGCCATATGTTGCCAGTATGCCGATGTCTGCAAGACGGTCTTGTCCACGCCTTGAAGCAGGTTCCTCCTTACAACGGGGTAGCAGTTGGGGACTCTTCACTCCTGTAAGAATCAGCATTACTCGGAGCGTGCCGCTTAGGCGCGAATCAACTCTTGCGCCCCAGATTACTGTGGCATCATCACTCATCTTCTGTGAGACCTGATCACCGACACTGTTGGCCTCAGCAAGTGACATATCAGGGCCACCTGTTATGTGAATCAATGCACCTGTGGCCCCAGTCCATTCCACCTCAAGAAGTGGACTGTTGAGTGCACTCTTGATTGCCTTTTCTGCTCTGTCTGTACCGGAGGACTCACCGATTCCAACTAGTGCCACTCCACCATTACATATTATGGACCTTACATCTGCATAATCTAAGTTAATTAGACTGGGAAGAGCAATGGTTTCGGTGATACCCTTGACAAAGCTGGCCAATACCTCGTCAGCCACACCAAATGCCTCCTCTAGGGGTAGGTCAGGAACTAGCTCCATCAGTTTTTGATTATCAATTACGACCGTAGTGTCTGTGTTCTCCTGCAATCGTGCAAGACCAGCCTTCGCCTTTTCCATCCTGTTTCTTTCAAGTTCGAAAGGCATGGTCACGACTCCGACAACTATTGCGTCATTCTGTTTCGCGATTTCTGCGACAACTGGAGCACTGCCAGTGCCTGTTCCACCACCCAGTCCTGCGGCAATGAACACTAGGTCTGCATCTTGAAGAAGTTCGCGAATCTGCTCTGTGGATTCTTCTGCAGCCGCCCGTCCGACATGGGGATATCCGCCAGCACCCAATCCTCTTGTGATCTTCTCACCAATCAGGAGCTTTCGATGGGCTAGTGCGACTGCAAGATGCTGTTTGTCAGTGTTGATCGCAATGCACTCTGCACCTTGAACACCAATGGTCATGAGCCGTTTCACGGTGTTATTACCACCACCGCCACAGCCTACAACAACTATTCTTGCCTGTCCCATATCACGTGTGGATACCGTACTTCTCTCGCTTCGACTGTGGTCTTGGGCCGCATCAATTAAAGATCTCATCTTTTAACCACCTTGATTCCAGGGCTAGTGTTGGGGTCACTTTCCAGTACGCTACGACCCCACAACTCATGTTTCAGAAGGTCCCGAATCGCAATCCGTATCGCCTCCGAGCGGTTTGGATACAGACCAGATTCAACCAGACGTTGGATGTCCTCAACAATCCTCTCTGGTATATGAACAGCAATGAGACGCATGAATAGTCCTCAAGGCAAGACTTGTCATATGGGGTTATAATTGTGGATATTACTGGGAGATATTACCAATCTTATGGACTAGAAAATCAGTCAGGAGAGGAAGACTATGAGATTAATGATGATAACTAGCTTAGTTCTTGCCCGGGAATGGGATGCGGATCCCTATGCCCCCTGATGTATGGCCTCACACAGCATCAATCATTAGTGAGTTCTAGAAATAGATTCAAGCCGATTCAGGTGAATTACCTCACAGGAGTGTACTGAACTATAGAAGGCAGACATCGTATCGTGACGATTGCTATCATAGCTATGCTGGCAGGTTCGCTGGGAGTCTACAGTATTATTTCAGGCATTCAGTCACCTTTCTCATGGGCCATAGAGGTTGGTGATGAGTTCCATTATTCAATCGCCGTGGGCAATTCCTTCTCCCCGGGAACCGGATGTTACGAGTTGCCAGAATACTACTCTGACCTGTTAAAGTATGATGGAGAAGAGCTGATAGTTCATGTAGACGAGCTACCCAATGTCACCGGATGGATCTCGGCGGACTCATTGCTCACGAAGATAATCACATCATCGAAAGTCACCTGTCGCCTCCTCAACGGAACGCTAATCCCAGACACCTATGTCCATGCTCTTGTCACGCCAATCTCGCAATCATTCCTGCCGATAGATGGGTGGGACTTGATTGACGAGTGCTTCGACAATGAGTTTCCTTCGATTGACTTTGACCAAACCGATACTTCCACACGTTATGTCGCAAGTGTAATGGACGATTCCCTCTATTTGGCGTCTAGAAAGTTACAGTCCATATGGCCTAATGTAGCGTCAAAGAGATGGGAGGGCTGGACAGACTTATCCAATGGCGTCCCCCGCCTAGCGAAGTATCGTAGGGCCTATCCTTCGTGCACGTTCCAGATTTCAATAACTGTCACAATGACTCTGTTAGTCGGAGTCTAAATCGAAATTAGAATGGCTCACGGGACTATCTTTACTCCACTGTCAGAGTATCGTGGCGGAGATGCTGAGCTTGCTGAGGGTTGGAATCTCTTGCTTCTACCTGCGCCTAATCCAAACCATTGCAATGATTATCACGACTACAACTGGTAAGACTAGGATTAGTCCGAATAGCTCCGATTCAGGTCGTTGTGTTGTAGTCGTTGTTGGTACATTGCCGCGCGCCACACTCTGGAATGTGTCTTCTGAAACATTCCAATTGCCAAGAGTATCAGAGGCAAAGAACCGAATGTTCCAATAAACACCTCCGGGGCCACCGAGTGTATAATTTACTACGCCTAAATAGACATTTGGATCATTGAATTCTGGGTCTAGAATCAACGTGACGTTTGTCCATGTACTCTCGCTTCTGTTGTTATAGCTTCCAATGACGACTTCCACACCATCTGGATCAGTTGCATTCACTCTCAGCTCGAGCGACACATTGACAGGATCGTTCCCAGGGACTAGGTCGAAAAACTCTGGCATCATTGGGGTCAAGGTTGGTCCGGATGAATCAGCCAAGTACATTCCATTCTTTCTAAGAGTAGTTTCGTCTGCATTATACCCAGCAATTATGGGTGCAAGAAGAGTAATGCCAATCAGGATGAAACATTTGATTGTGATACTGAAATGAATTGGCCTCACTCTTTACTCACACCTTGCATTTTGAAACTTCCCCTTAGATTGATAATAATCTACTTCCAGAATTGGATAGATTACGGAAAATCTGGTATTAGAATCGTACTAGGAAGAAAACAGCAAAACAAAAGAAGGGACTCTCAAAGAACCTCTGAGAGTCGTCTTCGGATTACTACTTCTTGCGACCAGTGCGTCTGGCTGCAATGTTACCGACCTTACGGCCAGGAGGTGCATGACGGCTCACTGTAGTTGGTCGACCAGGAGACTGGTGAGAACCACCACCGTGAGGATGGCTACAGGCGTTCATAGCTGCACCACGAACGACAGGCCACTTGCGTGCCTTTGCACGGGTATGATGCCAGACTGCCCCTGCCTTCAGGAATGGTTTCTCCTGTCGACCTCCACCTGCAACGATGCCGACGGTTGCTCTGCAACGCGGACTGAACGATTTCTGAGTTCCACTGGGAAGGCGAATCATTGCCTTTGTCTTGTCGGCTGAAATTATCGTTGCAGCCATTCCCGAGGATCGTACGAACTTGCCACCATCACCTGGGCTACCTTCTATATTGTATATCGGCGTGCCTTCAGGGATGTGTTCAAGAATGAGTGTATTGCCGTTGGCCAGAGCTGCATCAGGACCACATTCTATAATTTGGCCCATGTATGCTCCTTCGGGAGCCACAATGTAGTGGGCCTTTGACTCGCCTTCATACTTGACCTCAGCAAGAGGTGCACCCCTTCCAGGCTCATGTTGCATATTCACTATCTTGCCAATGTAGGTCTTCTCAGGCGCCCATTTTGGATGTCTAGCAGGTGCAAGTTTCTTGTGACTTGGACTTCGCCACTGAGTTGTTCCGCGTCCCTTTCGCTGGACGAGTATCCTTCTTCCTAAGGTAAACCCCTCCGTACATCAGCTTTGTATCCAAAAATTAAATGACAAGGAATATTCGATTTCCAAATTATCATGTGGTTTCACCATGTAGTTTTGCAGGTCAGTTCTAGTCTGACCTATTCATTCTACAACGGCGGTGAAACATGAACTCCCTTTTTGAACTTATTCATTGAGCGTTAAGAAAATGCGTCGGTTAACTATTGTGTCAGTCTTATTCAATCGGACTCAGTAGTCTCTCTTTCAACTCTTCTTCTAAGTTCAGGATGTAGTTGAATCCATTTCTCATAAGCTAATAATGTAGACAGATGGTGATTGCGCAAATCCATTCACCATCTTCTTTCTTTGGAGCACTCTTGAAGTACTCATTCAATTGTGGAACACCTCAGACCACCTTGAAGACGACCTCGGAGCCTGTTTGAAACCTGAGAAGGTCAAGAAGTGGAGGTTGGCAGTTCATGATATCTTGAAATGAAATCTCTCAGCAATTGAACTGACATTAACACATTATGTACATCTACAGTAAGGAGTTCTTCGTGATATTCGTGTGTGTGAGGAATCTGCTTTTTCTAGACAGAAGTGTGCCAAGTGAGGTATTAGTGAGCCACATATGACAGGTAATAGCCCACCAAAAGCAGGAGTATGCAGGTAGGTAGAGCAAAGATGATCATGCATTCAAGGAACATGAAGGACCAATGTATACTCCGAGATAATGGGTGAGAGGTTATAGTAAGGATGACGAGACCACACCCTAGCAAAGTGATGTTTCTACTGAATCCTCTATCCATTGGTGTCTTCCAATATTTTCGAATATTAAGGAACAGCAAAGTCACTAGCAGCAATAATATGATACCAATCAAGAAAACAGTAATAGCATTGTCATGATATCCACTTACACTCACTGAGAATAGAAGTATAATAGCAGCCCCGATTGCTAGCCAACAAGTAATCGAAAGCACAACGATTCGTTTTGTTGAAAATCCACGATTAGTCTGCGTAGGTGTTTCACTTTCCATTAACCATCACTCCCTGATTTGAATGCATTTTCGGTATCAATGATCCCTTTCAGCAACCCGACCACCGAGAGTATATTTCCCTGCTTCCTAATAAGCCCTGTTCACCAAGCTGGGAGCGTGCCTAGTTTCCTTTCCTCAAGGGACTGGATCTTGAGTTCAAGGTCAAGATATGTAGTTGATATTGAAGTATTAAGACACCCCGAAAAGGAGAATGAAGAAAGTGTTGAGTTGGGGTACATGTATAGATACCTAAGGATGTGATAGTCCCCCATTAGCGACCAGCCGCGATATATTGGTATGGGTGTCGATATTTGGACGCCTCGAAACGGAAAGCAGGAGTGGCGGGAGGAAAAAGGTTTAATATCTGTTTGATTAAATCAGCTCACATTACCATCGAGTGTCTACAGGATTGCTTGGAAAGGAGCACAGGCATATGGACTTCAACGAACGTATGGAACTGATTCTTGCAGCCTTCGACAACATTGACTTAGACGATAAGTATCTCAGAAGACTGGCAGTAAAACCCCTCCACGACTTCTTTCAGATACTTCTACTAGAGGTCGGTGTTAATCACTGTCACCTTCTTCGAGACACTCTTCATAATTATCCCGTGAGCGCCCGATGGAGAGATGTGCAACATTGCTTGGAGCTGATAGGAGAAGATACAGATGTCTGGACTCAGACAATAAACACGCTCCATAAAATGCGTCGCAAGAACGAACATAATGATTACCACTACCCCAAGAAGCGGGCATTGTTATTTGTGAGAGAAAGTGCAGAGAAGTTCATGGATTGGATCCTCTCTGCAGGAACTGAGTATCTCAGGCAATCCAAAGGATTCTCATTTATTCAGAAGTTCGAGTCTCATGCTCGTGCCTATATTAGAAGAACTGACTACATTTTACATCAGTATGGAGAGAAGACTCCTTATTCAGTTTCGGAGGATATCCTTGCAATAGATGACGACCCATACCCTAGACTCAAGCCTATTAGAGATACCCTTGAGTTGAGAATGGCTGCAATACGGAGCATCCAAGACCTTACAGCAGAGGACCTCGATTGTTTGATAGACATTGTAAAAGAAATCGAGCGCCTTGATGCACGGGAGGATGCGTATGTGAAATATAGGGTCTGCCCGAAATGTGGCAGTAAGATTGTTGAAACCCAGACAGCTATTGGTGGCAGTCCTGATGATCCTGTCCCCTCAGCAATTCGCTGTAGAGTTGGTTGCGAGAAGTGTGATTTCGAACTATTCAGTGAAACCGTTGAGATATAGCTCTCTATTCACACTAGACCAAGAATTGGAAGGTAGAATTTGATATGACCGGATTAGAGGAGCAAGAGGAAGAGAGAATCGTAATTCGACAGTCCAAGCTTGAGGACTTCTTCGCTTGAAGTTGCCCCCTAGTTGTACAGAATAGGATGTGCCCTCTCGTTCTGTGGAGCGTTGTCTACTATGGGTAGACGTCTACCCATAGTAACGCCTCCTTAGAATATCCCCAGCTGGGTCGCGACATCAGCAGCGCTGTACTCCGGCGCTAGTCGCACAAATGCCTTTTTCCTTCCGTCAGGCATAATCAAAGTGTTAACACGCTCTACGACCACATCATAGAGGGATTCCACTGCCCACTTAATCAGGCCCTTATTGGCCCTGAGATGAACAAAGAAGGTCAACTTGTTGGCATTGTCAACAGCCTCGAGGCTAGCCTCTGTAACTACAGGGCGGATGATTACTTGATTTGGATCTTTCATCACTTATTACCACCTCACAGGAACAAACCTTCGCTTCCAAGTCGGTCAACAGCAGACTTTGTCCAGAGCACTAGGCGGCCGGGGTGGGTCCCCGGTGCCAGCAGATCTGCATTCAATCCATGAACCTCTACCACATCAACTCCAGGTAGATTTCGTGCTGCCAAACCGATGCCCGCGTCCTGTCCTACCACTACTAGGAAGGACTTGGGGGTTTTCATCTTACGTCCTCTCATCTTACCCTTGCCGGCCCTCACACCACGTCCATCAATAGCTCGTTTCAGGTCTTCTTCAAGGCCAAGAGCACTGACAACGGGGCGGAAATCCTGAGTTGTTGTGAGTGCCTCTAGGTCATCACTCACGATAAGAGGCAGTTGGAGCACTTTCTCAATCTTGTGTCCTCGCCCACTCACGATTCTCTTGTCCGCAGTTGCCGCAATTGCTGAACGAATCGCCAGACGATTCTCCTTCTTGTTGATGCGCTCAATTATGATCTTTCGTGCCTCGGGAGGATGAGCTACACGACCGCCAACCGTACCTGGTGCAAAAGCACCCTTATTGGCTGCGCCGGTGCCGCTGCCCTTCACACGAGGAATTCTTGACCTTCCGTGTCCCGTCTGCCAACTCTGAGCAGTGTTCTTCTTACCAGCCAGCTCGTCAACACCATGGGGTTGGCGCCTCTTTGACTGTACTGCAAGAACTGCTCGTTTGATGACGTCAGGACGGAAGGGAGTTTCGAATTGCGCTGGGAGCTCAATTTGAGTGCCAGCTTTTCCCTTTAATGAATAAGTTTTCACGCTTGCCATAGACAATCATCTCCAATTATTGCTTCGATGAAGTGCTGATGTAACTCACTTTAGACACCTCACCCATGTGCGATTTCTTCGGGCGAATTGCAAACCTGAGGCGAACTGGTCTCTTGACTGCGCCAGGGACAGAACCCCAGAGCATGACGTAGTCGCCACGGATCACACCGTAGTTAACGAAACCACCTGAAGGAGTGATTTCCTCACCTCGTTCACCCATCCTGAGGACCTCATTGTTGAAGCTGGTTCGTGTATGGAAACCGGTCTGACCGGGTCGTGGTACACTATACCTAATGTTGCTTGGCGACCATGGGCCAATACAACCAACACCACGCTTCGTCTTCCGTGATTTGTGCTGGAGAATTCTGACTCCCCAACGACGAACTGGACCTTGGAACCCGTGTCCCTTGGTCACGGCAATTGAATCAATCAGGATTCCTTCGCTTAGGATATCTGCGACACGTATGTCGTTACCCAGTATGCTCTTTGCATATTCAAATGCCTCTTGAACACTTGTTGCGCCAACAAGATATTCTTGGACATCAGGCTTCTTCGTGGGTATCCCCGCAAGTCTTGGCTGTGTGTGAATCAGCATGCGAATCTCGGCAAGCGAATCGATTTGCGATTCGAATTCTGCCATTTTGGCAGGGTGATCGTACTCTTTTGGTAGAGGCATCGTCTTTCGAAGATCTTCGGAAAGACTCTCTGCCAGTACCTCCGTGACTAGCTTCATGCCATAATATGTGGCTTTGTAACCGCGGATTGAGAACGTTCGTATGGGTGGTGTGTCTATAATGGTCACAGGAACGACAGTTTCCTGTCCCTGAAACGGACTTTCAGGATGTTCAACAGTCATCACCACGTGAGTCATCCCAGCCTTGAAGCCGGGAAAGCCGAGCAGTTTTGCAGCTGAGTCAGTCCACTTGGGCCAGTTCTTGATTCGGGGCACAAATTTGGAAGCCCTACCACGCGGCAAGTAAGCTAGACTACCACGTCTCGGTGCATGCTTCTTTCTGTGTGCCATCTCAAACACCATGAACTTTGTATCGAATGGCCGAGTGACTAAGCTATTCGTACTACAAGGCGCGCCAAGCATTAGTCCGTTTTTAAGACTTACTCACTGTCTGTTTTATGGTCCAATCTCTCAGAAACGCGTTTGCTCACTCCTGCTAATGATTTCTTCTTGGTCACATCTATTGGTGGAAACCAGGTTTGGCCACGATGCTTCCAAGTGAGCTGTTCAGGAGACCCAGACCCACCAAGATTGCTTCGTCGAGTCTCACAGTGGCAGTACCTTGATCAGGAATTGCGTTAATCCAGAAGTCGACATTCTCTTTCAGGAGGTCTTTCTGCTCTCTGAACATATCGTGTACACCATGACTAGGCCCTCCAAAGACCGCCAAAACCGAGTGTGTTCCTACCACTGTTGACCTAATTTCATCCGCCAGACGACCAAAGGGAACGCCGTTTCGTGAGAACACAATTCTCGTCATGCCCGAGCTCTTCAGGTGTTCTACCAAGTCTTCTTCTAGATCTACATCAAATCCAAAGTATTCGTTGACCTCGTCCCGTTCAGTTATCTCCAGTTCTATTGAGGGAGTGGTCTTGATAACCCGGAACAGGCTCGGTCTTCTATCACTCACAGACTCACTAAAACTAAGGGGTCGATCAAGACCTAGGTCAATCTTCCCGTCCCGACTACGAATTCCCCATCGTACATCCCCTTCTGACAGATCTGAAACCTTCGCTGCAAGAGGATGGCTTCGAGTTCTAAGAGGCGGCAATAGCCCTGCGAACTTCAGGAAGGGTGAATGTGGAAAGATTTGACGACGAAGGTATTGGGGCGTTTCCATATACCTAAGAAGTCGTACTAGAAGCGCGGAATCTTGCTGGATGGCTGTGTCATTCGGTTTGGTGGTGTATACAAAGCCGTGTTCCACGCGAAAGACTGCCAGTGCTCTGCCGATTCTTCCTGTTTTGATTGTCTTTTCTCTAAGATCTGAACAGTCTGACAGTGATGTGTCCGGTATTGCAACATGAATGCTCATTTGTGTACGTCCTCCTTATAGATCCAGAGTGAACCAGAATGTTGTTCTTTCTGGTTCAGTGATGATTTTGAGATCAGCATAGGTCATCGCCTTCACCTCTGTACGTGCATCATGACGTTCTAAGTCGATAGTTTCACCCCAAACTTGACCGTCCAGTGTATATTCTTCGTCGTTCTGAGTGATTGTTTCAATGCTGAACTTGGAGAAGAACATGAATTCTATATCAATTAGGGCAATGATTTGGCCAATCCATTCCACCAAAAGCTCGTTTAGGTCGATACCCCTCACGGAGATATCAACGGCGTTCTTCGGGTCAACAGAAGATGTATCAACAATTACCTCAAGAGTTGCAATGGCGGCTTGCACAAAGGCTTCTTTCAGAGTTGGTGCCCAGCATTCGATTGTGATGTCAGCAGTATGATCATGAAAGTTGAAACCTCTATTCAATGTGCTGTGCCACCTTAGCCTGTCATCCACTACAGGAAGCTTAAAAGGAATTTCCAACCGATGACCGCTGTCGCTCATTGAGCTGACCAAAATGAAGCCGAGGTAGCCAAGCCCGGATTAAGGCGCTGGTCTTGAAAACCAGTATCTTCGGATGCATGAGTTCGATGGCCTTAACACTTCGTTAAGACCGAACACATCTCATCCTCGGCGCCATTAATTTTCTCATAGCCACCACTTTGTGATTTTATGCCCACTTCTGGTCAAATCATTAAGAATTTCTTCCACAATTTGCTTCTAAGTAGGATATTCAATCGGAAGGGCTGTTATGAATGCCGATTGGACCTGTGTTGTTTACCCCTATGCACGGCACCCCCTCCTCTTTTCCGCAGTTGTATTGGAATACGCTGTATTAGTGATTGTAAACATTGTGTGGCACAACCTTTCAGCATACTGTGGTTTGTTACATCTCTTGTAAGATAGTTATTCGGTCAAGAAATTTATTACTTATTGCCGATACAATATCTCTTGATTCTGATGAGGGATGTATCTGAAAGGACACAATACGCACTAACAGTAATGACTCTAGTAGGGATCTTTGTACCATATGGATTTCAGCTCTTCAGAAGTGATTCATTTTCAGTCAATTTACGTTCTTCATTCTGGTATCTCGATGTGTGGCTTGAGAATGGCACCTTTATGACGTATATTAGCATATACAATCCACTCATGGAAATTCTCATGTGGGGATTTCAGTTGATTTTTGTGTTCTGTGTGTATAGACATGCTCAAGGTCTATTGTCACGTAGGAAGACTATCTTGTATGGGATACTTAGTCATGTTGTCCTACTATCTATGTTTTTCCTATCTCTGCCATCTTTTCTCATTCAAGGCTTTAGTGGAATAGTAATGGGTCCTGTCCCTCTCGTACTATTGATAGGTTTTCTAATCTCATACTTTGAAGGCAAAGAACCACCGACAAAACCATGGGATTGAATTCGCATCACGCGTGAGAGAAGAGCTGAAAAAAAGCGTAAGAACTGTGAGAACATAATACTCTGCAATCGTTGTGCGTATCTTCTAACATGATATGTACATTGAGAGATGCTACTAAATCACATTGAAAACTCATGATTCCCAAGGCTGTGTGACCTGTGGAGGGGGGTTGATTCTCATCATAGCGATGACGAGAAGAAACAGAATGGGAAGAGGAATTAGGATAAATGTAGTGAAGAGAGAAGTTGGTCCCCAATACATGATGATGAGAGGAATGTTATAGAACAAGATGAGTTGGACCTCGCTGAAAATCCCGAGTCCAAAAACGAATCTCCTTGTTGTTTCCCCTTTGTATAATCTGTGGAACTCCACAATGAACATAATCTTGAGAATTGCAAAAACAACTACCATTGATAGGAAATAAGACACGATGGAGCCTTCTACAGTGCCGTCACGAAATACTTTGATTATCCATGTAAACGATTGAATACTCAGGAACAGTGGATTCTCAGAACCTGCGAAGTTCAGAGAAAACGGTGTGAAGAAGAGAACAGCAGCTAGGAGTGTTGAAAATGAGGTTGGTAGTTTGTCGTTCGAGTCCGTCTGTCCCATTATACACATAATCCCTGCGCTTTCGTTAATTGTATCGTCAATGCAATTGGGATTTGTATCTTTGGTTTCCAAAGATACCCTCCTATTTGGTCATTTTCTTGTAGATATTCTTTATATAATTCCAAGAGTGGTTCAGTGCAGTCCCCATTCTGAGCTTGCATAATTGGTACCTCTATTCTCACTCTCAAATACAAAGATGTAGTTTGGGACTGTGCGCAGGATTCATCAACACCCTAGGATGGAGTGGAACGAACATGTTTGTTAAATGCAGACAATAACACAATTCAGGACCATAGTGAAAGAAGGAAACCGTTCATGAAACCGTTGAAACCCTTTATTCTTAAGAGAGTAAAAGAAATTCTTCTGGTTACAGCTTTCTTCTTACCCATAGAATTCTATTACAGTGAATCAGCTAGTGATAGCATTTTTATTTCGGTTTTCTCCGCTTTCTGGTCGCTCTACTATAGGTCAGATGAGGGTTTCGCACTTAGACTCTTCAATGTGAACGATTTTTTCAATATCACTCTGTGGCTTGGACTGAGCTTATTGTTTGCATATGAGGTAGTGAGGCATTTTGACAACAAGGTGAGTAAGAATCGGATAAGAGCTTGGGCTATTCTCACCTTGATACCAATGATGGTACTAAACACTATACCCGCACTCTTTCGTTCAATGATGGTTCACGCGTCATGTCCAATCCTTCAAGTGGTTGGACTACTATTGGTGCGTCTTGTAGGACCTGATGAACTCGAATCACCATGGGATGGTCTGGAGCATGAATAATACGACAATCCCAATCATTATCAAGATAGGCTTTTATCGGAGTGAGATAACTCCGAAGGAGTGGGAGTGTTTAGGCCAACTATGAGCGAAAAGGAGTGAATTGAATGAGGCGATTAGATTCGCAGGAAATAATGGCCATCATGCTGGCCCTGACATTTCTAGCCCCATTTGCAGTGATGCCGTGGGGGTTCTCAATGAGCGAAAGTAGTTTTTCTTATTCATTTTCGATATCTGCGCTCTTATGGAGACTGGTCAAGCGATACGACTCTGAAAACTTCGAACTAGAGGGAATGGATCCTGAACATCCATTTGACATCATTGGAGTTACCATTATGATGTCATTACTTAGTGTTGTTTTTGCAATCCAAGTCCCCCGGTATTGCACTGGCAAGGCATCAGGTAGAATCACTCTCTCTGTGGGAGTGTTGAGTCTAATGCAGCCGTTCATTCTAAGCCTCTCAGGAATATTGACTCTCTTTGACCACGGCATTCTCATCTACATCGGACCGATTCCAATCCAATTCGTAGTGGGTCTCATTCTGATGAAACTAATACCACCAGAGATTGAAACAGAGGAAGACACAGGGTGGTGGGAAGCTGCCGAGACAAGGGAAGACGTCATGGAAGACCTGCATGATTAGCTCCCCTGAAACTTCACAAATCTGAAAACTTGTGAGAGACCAAGTTCTCCTTGGGGGCCAGGGAATTACCAAATTCTTTTGAACTGAGTAATATTTCAAATCTCACCCTCGGCGCCACTTATTCTATACCAGCTATTCGATATACTTATTTCTTAAGACCAAGTATAGGTAGTGTATGCCAGTAGTTGGAACCAATGACGTAGAAACCTACTACAAGATTGAGGGAGAAGGACAGCCACTGGTATTCATCCATGGGGCAGCGGCATCACATGATATGTGGAATCCACAGGTTTCCTATTTCTCAAGTCGTTACAAGGTTCTAACCTATGATCTAAGAGGACATGGAGGCTCAGGTGGGTCAGAGAGAGAGTATAGTTGCATGCTATTCGCTGATGACCTGAATGAGATGTTGACTGTCCTTGGGATTACACGACCGATTGTCTGTGGGTTGTCACTTGGGGGCATGATTGCTCAGGAGTATGCTGTGAAGTATCAATCGAACCTGTCTGGACTCATACTAGCCGACACAGCAGTCGCAACAGCGCTCACACTGTCAGATAAGATGCTGAAAATGATGTTTCCAAAGATGATGATTAAGTGGTTGATTAGAAGATGGAGTCCTGAGAAGTATGCAGAATGGTCATTCAAGCACTTCGATATGAAAGAGGATGTGAGAGATTATCTAATCCAAGAGCAACTAAGAATGGATCAAAAGGAATTTCTAAAATTAATGGATGCCATTCTTGACTTCAAACTCCTTGATTTGGGTAGCATAGAGGTACCAACACTAATCATCCTTGGAGAGAATGAACGAAAGGCTGTGTTTCCACATGCAGATAAGATGCAAGAGCTGATCAAGGGCTCCAAGAAAGTTATCATACCCGACGCGGGTCATGCTTCCAATCTAGAAAACCCTGAGGAGTTCAACCGAGTGCTTGACGAATTTCTTACGGATATGGGTCTATAGGGATTACAGGTTTTTTGACAAAAAGGGGCCCAAATCAATGAATCCCAGCCCGCGGTAATACTCTTTGACACCAATACCGCTATTCACTAGAATTCGTTTTGTATCGAATTCACTCCGCCCAACCTCTTCTGCGTTTGAAACTAGCTTCGCTCCAAGACCCAGATGTTGCCATGCTTCGGGGTCGCGTTGACCAATCTCAACAACAGGGCCATAGACACGAAGCTCTCGTATCATTACGCAAGACTGTTCGTTTATCTCTGGTCTGTGAGCATCTTCGCTTGGTACTCGCAGTCGCAAAAATCCGAAGATAGTATCAGTGTTGGAGTCTTCAAAGGACAGGAATATCTCCTTCCCGTCAGATGCATCATAGTCACGGCGGATTAGCTCGATTGTATCGGGTTCTATTGGTTCATTGCACCTCATCTGAAAATGGCCGATTTCGCGATACCTGATTGTGGGATTGCGAAGTCCCTCTGAGACCATCCTTCTCTGAACAATCTCTCTCAGATTACCGACGTCTAGACCTGCTTCAATCTGATGTAAGGGGATGTCCCTCTGCATGCGTTGGATTCGAACATATTCGGGCATACAACTGACTGTCTGGCAAATAAGATTCACAATTTGGTCAGTTGTATATGGAGTGAATTTGTTATCCTTCCACCATTCGTATAATTCCGTGTTCTTTACCACGATGGTGGGATAGATTTTCAGCATGTCAGGTCTGAAACGACTAACATCAAAGAGTAAGTTGAACTCCTCAAGATCTTGCTCCAAAGAACAGCTTGGTAGTCCAGGCATCATGTGATAACAGACCTTTAGTCCGCTATCACGTAATTTCTTGCTTGCAAGAATAGTCTCTTTGACACCATGCCCTCTTTCAACCAGTTTCAGTACATCATCAGATAGACTCTGAACACCAATCTCAACACGAGTGGCCCCTAGCATTAACATCTCATCGATTGTGTCTTCATTGACCCAATCGGGGCGAGTTTCGAAAGTCATACCTACATTGCGAACGGGCGCAGTTTCGTTAAGCGTCTTCGAAACGCTTAGAGTGTCGCTGATTTGTCCATTCATGGCATCAAGACAGTCTTTCACAAACGCCTCGCGATAGTCCCAAGGTTTTGAGCACCAGTCGCCCCCCATAACAATAAGTTCGGTCTTCTCAACGTTATGACCTATTGTTTTGAGTTGTTCAAGTCGTCCAGTGACCTGTCGGAATGGATCAAAGTCATGTTGTAAGCCGCGCATTGTGGCAGGTTCATGTCCCGTATAACTCTGCGGAACTCCTAAATCGGGACCCCCGGGACAATACACACAGCGACCATGAGGGCACTTCTGTGGACTTGTCATAACTGCTACAACAGAGACCCCGGACACGGTTCTAACTGGCCGTTTTCTCAACAGTGGCCGCAAGACCTCCAACTCCTCTGGAATTGCAGCCTGCAGTATATCGGGATTTGAGGGTACTCTAGAGGCCCCGAATTCAGCGCAGACTTTGTTCTTGATACGGTTGATAGCTTGCCTGTCTAGTATCTGGGTGGCGCTCAACAGGGTCTCAATTATAGCCCGGTGCAGTTGATATGCAGATTCGACAGGCATGGTTGGTGTACTGGTTCTCTGTACGGATTAATAGTATTGGGTGCGTTCGGAAGGACTATTATCCAGATTTTGTCATTGTCCATTGGATAGCTTTTTATGATAACATTGACGAGAAAGCTATAGAGGTAAACAAGATGCCTGGTTCACACGGTTCACTAACAAAGGCTGGAAAGGTCCGTGAGTCGACACCAAAGGTACATGGTCGTGTACGACGCACACCAATTCCTCGTATTCGCAATAAGAGGAATTACGTAAGACGATTTATTCGAGGCGAGGTAATCGGTGTCAAGAAGTAGCATTTCTACTTCGCCCATTTCCTTTAGAAATTCACTTTCGTTCCAGTGGAGTTTCGATGGTATAATCCAAATTCACTAAGTTCTGTTATCTGTTCACCATTAAGTACAGGACCTTCAATGCAGACTAGAATTCCTGTTGGATCCATTGCGCATGTACCACATATTCCACAGCCGCATTTCATGTACCGTTCTAGAGATGCCTGAATCTTCATTCCGCGTGTTGTAGCTATATCGAGAAGACCTTTCATCATAAGCTCGGGACCGCAGGTGTATATTGTGTCGAATTTGGAATCTGCGATGATTGTCCTTGTTGCCTCTGTTGCAAGTCCCTTGAAACCCAGGCTCCCATCATCGGTAGATGCCAGCAATTGTACGCCCGGAATATTGTTGAATTCCTTATAGAAGACTAGGTCGTCTTTCGTCTTTGCACCGATTAGGAGTGTTGTTTCAATGCCTCGTTCAATGAGTGAGTACATCAATGGGCGAAGTGGAGCCATCCCAATGCCGCCCCCAACTACGAGTGATCTTTTTGCATCAATGCTGAAGTGAGTTCCAAATGGTCCACGAACACCCAGCCAGTCACCTGCCCTCATTGAAACAAGTGCCTCAGTTGCCTCTCCTATAGGTTGAATCGTTATGCCCACGGTATCAGATTCCAGATGTGAGATACTCATTGGTATCTCATCAACACCGGAAATTGATACCATCAGGAACTGACCAGGTCTACCCGTTAAACTGGTTTCTCCATGTTCAAAGACCAGGGTTTTGATGGAGGGAGTGTCTGCAGCTACTTCGGCAACCTTGACCGAAGTTGGTGATCCGACTAGACGTTCCACATCCATTCCTAGCACCTCGTAGCTGCACCAACTATCTCACTGACATCCGAGAGTCCATTTTCTTCTAGATACTGGTGAACTCCACTCTTGATTTCTGCAATTATCCCGATGCCGTTCAATAGTGCTGTACCAATCTGTATTGCACTGGCTCCTGCAAGATGCATCTCAACTGCATCTTCCCAGTTGGAAACACCACCCACCCCAATTATCGGGATTGAGAGCTCTTGGTATAGGTCATATACGCACCGCACAGCAACAGGAAAGATTGGAGGACCTGATAACCCACCAACTTTGTTACCTAGAACTGGTCTTCTTTGGTGGATATCTATCTTCATCCCTCTCAGTGTATTGATAGCTACGATAGCGTCTGCGCCTGCGCGTTCAGCAGCTTTGGCGACTTCCACATAATCAGATGCATTCGGTGTTATCTTTGCAAGAATCGGGCAGCTTGCTTTGGCTTTCACTGCTGTGACGAATCTGTATGTCAAATCCGGATCATGGGCAATCTGACTTATTTCAGCATGCGGGCATGATAGGTTTAGTTCGATGGCTATTGGACCCATTCGTTCACCCTTTCGAGCTACTTCACTGGCCTCTTCAGGAGTTGCACCAAAGATACTCAGGACCACCGGCACACTGGCTTCTTTGAGAACACGCATTTCATCCGCAAACCCATCAATTCCGGGATTCGTCAGGCCTACCGCGTTTAGAAGGCCGCCATGCGATACAGTTAGGATTGGACCAAGATGTCCTTTCCGAGGGTGCAGTCCTAATGATTTTGTGACTACCACGTCTGCGCACGAGTTCCTGATACGCTGCAGAATTGATCCTGTTACACCTAGGATTCCGGAGGCAAGCCAGTACCCATGGATTTTCAATTGGTCACCTTGTGTCTCATTGTCTGTCACAGTGTAATAAGGACAATGGAAATATTGAGCCTTACGACAAACTTATTCAACTCCTAGCAGTGGATGTTCCCAAGGTGACTGAGAATGCCGCTCTATCTTAGCTATACCCTATTTGGGGTCTTCCTGTTGGATGATGATGGTAAGGTCCTTGTAGAGAGCATGATTTTCCCCGATAGTGCTACTGCAGTTGAAGATGTGATTGCGCTCAATCTGGGGAATCCTACTGAAGCTCTCAAAGAGATAGTCGGCACGCTATCTGACAAGTCTCCTGATGAGATAGTAGTTGAGGATCCCTTGTTAGCACGTGCTTTGTCGTCAGTAACAGAGATTTCCGTACGTGTAGACGACAATTGTTCCGTAATCAAACGGTTCAGAACTGGACATGATGACCATCTAGTCGGAAAAGGGATTGTTGAATCTAAGAAACAGGCTACATCATTCAGACGAGAAGTGGCCCTCCTAATTGCCAAGGCTGCTATAAGTACTGCAAGTGAAGAGAAGGACATACTGATCAAGCATGCGATTGACGCGATTGGAGAGCTTGACAAGGCAATCAATGTGCTCACAATGAGGGTGAGAGAGTGGTATTCAACACATCACCCGTCGCTGAGTGCCGCGGTTGAAGACCAGGAAACCTTTGTAAGAGTTGTTCAAGAATTCGGTGGAAAGACTCAATTCCGTGAAGAAGAGATTTTAGCCCTTGGTATTCCTGAGAATACTGTTCGGTCAATTATCAAAGGCCTTACTGGTGACACTGGGGCAGATTTGAGTGACTTGGACCTTGCTGTGATACGTAGCCTCGCTACCAGGATTATGGACCAGTATGCTATGCGTTCTGAGCTCGAAGAGTACATTTCTACAATGATGATTGCTGTTGCTCCAAACATTACTGTACTTGTTGGACCTCTTGTTGGGGCACGTCTCATCAGTCTAGCGGGTTCGCTGAAAGAACTTGCAAGAAAACCATCCAGTACAATCCAAGTCTTCGGTGCCGAGAAAGCTCTGTTCCGCAGTATCAAGACAGGTACAGACCCTCCAAAACACGGAGTTATCTATCAGGTCCCCGAGATTCATTCGGCACCCTACTGGCAGAGAGGAAGAATAGCAAGATCACTGGCAGGCAAGCTTTCAATAGCAGCCCGAATAGATGCATACTCCAAGCGTAAGATAGGCGAGAAGCTCAAGACGGCATTCCTCAAACGAGTTGACGACATTAAGAAGCAGAGCCCAGAAGCCCCACCGCCGAAGCCCCCAAAGCCGCCTAGGCCGAAGGGGAGGGGAGGACCACCTAGGGGAAGGTCAAAGAAGAAACGTGGGAGGAACCACTAATGGTCAAGGTAGAGCCTCATCGATTTCCGGGAGTCTTCAGTGTTGAAGACAACGAAAGGATATCACTCTCGACACTTTCACTAGTTTCAGGTCATAGTGTATATGGTGAGAAGACTATCAAGACCGGAGATTGTGAATATCGACTCTGGTCACCTAGAAGATCAAAATTATCTGCAGCAATTAGCAAAGGAATCACAGAAATGCCCATACAACCGGGATCGCGAGTCCTGTATCTAGGTGCTGCTTCTGGGACTACTGTTAGTCACGTATCCGACGTAGTTGGTTCTGAAGGTATTGTCTATGCAGTTGAGTTCTCCCCTAGAGTTGCAAGAGGATTATTATCGCTTGCAGAGGTGCGTGACAACATCATACCGATAGTAGAAGATGCAAGACATCCGGAGAGATACACCTCTATCATCTCAGGACCAATTGATGTGGTCTACCAAGATGTTGCCCAGCCAGACCAGGCAAGAATACTCCACGAGAATCTCAAACGATTCTGCTCCTACGGTGGGTGGGGAATGGTTGCCATCAAGGCGAGAAGCATTGATTCTACTTCCAGTGTGGATGCAGTCTACAGTAGAGAAATAGCTGTTCTTGAGCAAGCAGGTCTTGAGATCACCGAAGTTATGAAACTGGATCCACTTGAGAAAGACCATGCAATGGTCATCTGTAGGATGACGGAGGCTGTAGGTTGAGCTCCTTCATCGACAAGATAATTGAGCGCGATATCGATTCGGTCAATGAGCATTTGCCGAAGAAACGAGTTTTATTGAAGGATTTGCTTGATGCAGACGAACCAGCCTACGAAACAAAAGATGGTAAGATGTCTGCGTTCAAGAAGGATGAATTGATTGCGATTGCATCCGATGTGCCAACCGAGTTTCATAGTGAGATAATGTTGCCCATCGTTATCCTCAGAAGAATGGATTTGGGTCCGGGAATGTATGCCATTGCGGGTTCAAAGGTTGAGCTCTTTATTGTACACAGAGCAATTCAGAAGGTTGTAGGACATGTTGACCTAGATTGGAGTGGGTTTCAATCATGGACGGCTAATGAAAGGCTTGCTCGTCCAGAGGTGCGGGTGTTACGAAAAACTCTACAATCGACCACATGCATCGGTTTTACGACAGCTTTTGAGCGCGAAAAGAACTAGCGCTCATTCAGCAATCCTCAAAAGCATAGCCATGGATTAATGATTGGCTTGTGAAGATGACAAAGGCTCGTGCGCAACTCATGCAGGATATTATTGCAAATCTAGAGGATGCTGGGTTTGCCCTATCTTCACAATGCGACGTGCGCCCCAGTTGTTTCGACTTAGTTGCTCGGAGAGGCGACAATCTGATACTGATTAAAGTGCTCTCAAACATTGATGCCCTCACAGAAACGGATGCAATTACGCTTCAGCTCGTGGCTCACTTCTTCAATGCAACACCACTCATAGTGGGTGAGAAGACAAGAAGAGGTCCCCTCACAAGAGGAGTCGTATACAAGAGATATGGCGTTTCAACCATTGCCCCTACTAGCTTCTTGAGAATGGTTTCTGAAGAAGAAATGCCACGAGAGTTTATCCAGAGAGGCGGTAGATTTGTGGCAATTGACGGAGCTAGATTAAGAGAGGTAAGAATCGCCCACGGGATGTCAAAGGAGGTACTTGCCGATTGTATCCAAGTTTCAACAAGAGCTATTCTGGCTTATGAGCGCGATGAAATGGATGTGAGTGCAGATGTTGCTCATCAACTGGAAGAAGTTCTTGAAACTGATCTCATAATTCCCATAGACCTCATGACTGGAGGTGTTGTAAGAGAAACCCTTACACCACCTGATAGAAGTGAACACATTCCAGACCTCGAAAGAAGGGTCAACGAGTTCTTTGAACGACTTGGGATGAGGGTGTTGTGGACTGACAGAGCGCCGTTTCATGTAGCCGCCAAGGAGAAAGGACCCCCAGTAATCTCTGGAGTAGGTTCCCTCAGGAGTTGGTCCCTCCAGAGACGGTTGAAAATCATCCGAAGCGTTTCCGAGGTTACAGAAGCTGATGCCGTCCTGATTGTCGATGATGGCCAAGCAGAAGAATGCGTTTCAGACCTACCGGTCATAAGGCAGGTGGAACTCGAGGAAATCGACAAGAAGAGAGAACTGAAGAAGATCATAAAGGAACGGTCGAATCAGTAGTCAGAAACTAGTCAGGTCGGACTGCTCAAGTTCCGCATATATTCTCCTCACAGATTCCCAGCTCTGTCTCACTATTGGAGGTAGCTTCTTTCCGTCTAGAATCATTCCTCGAACGAACTTCACTGTCTTCGGGTCAGAAGGGTAACCAGATCCAAAATCGCCATATCGTTGGTGGAATTCCTCAATCCTCGTGTCACGTTCCACCTTGGCAAGGATAGAAGCAGCTGAAACAATTGGATACTTGGCATCTGCCTTGTGTTCGGATGTTACTTTGATTCCCTCTGTAGCAAGACCGCTGAGTTTGCTTACTCTCTCACCAAAACGTTCGGCCTTGACATCTGCAGCATCAAGAAACACTTCGGCGGGACGGAGTAAACGTACTATCTTTGAGAAGGCCTTAACTTCCATGTCATTCAAATTGGTTCCTCTTTTCCTGGATTCGTCGATATCCCTTGCTGAGAGTGACTCGAACTTCACTTGAACTGCTAGTTCCCGTATGGGTTCGCAGAGTTCCATCCTGCGCTTGGCGCTTAGAACTTTCGAGTCTTTGAGTCCAATATTCTCCAATCTGTGGAGTTCATCCGGTTCTATTAATAATCCACAGACAACTAGAGGTCCAATCATCGGTCCGCGTCCAGCCTCATCGAGACCCCCAATCCCGTGAAGACCCGACATTTTCGGACTCATACGCTCTGAGTCAGACACCTTCCTATTATCTCTTGACTTTGTTTTAGCACCCATCTGTTGCAGACGAGTGCACCAGAAATGAATTCAAGTGAATAAGCTCAATCAACATTCTCTAGTCTGTAAGTATAGCATTCATCCATGAGATATCAATAGATCAAATACTTTCATATCTCATGTGTGTTCGCTCAGCCAGTGTACGTACTGGAGGACATTCATCAGTATTCTAACAGTTTCTTTGATGTCAACAAGATTGTGATTCCAGCTACCTCTACTGTATTCAGCAATCCCAAAGATAGTAATGCTGTCTTAACTTCCTCAAGAATGGCAATCCTAAAATCAAATAGAACTTCAAATTCATCATTGTCAAGCTCTCCTTCATCCAATTGCATTGAAGATTCCCACTCTATTCGGATGAGATAATCTTTCGTGACATAAGT
>JAUVHR010000286.1 GCA_030593165.1 Candidatus Thorarchaeota archaeon | reverse complement strand
GCTGGAACAAGACAGCGAAGTTGACGGTGGCGCTCTTGTGAGTGAACGTGGTCAGTTGATGGCTGCTGCGCTTCACAAGGGTGTTGACGAAAAAGCTGTGTCAGCGATGGCTGCAGCACTTGTTTCTATCGGGAGTCGAGTCGGATCTGCACTAGATTCGGGTGATCCGAAGAACATAGTGATCGAAGGCGACACAAAAACAGTGATCGTTCGAAAACTAAAGAATGCATCATTGATTGTGACAGCTCCTAAAGACGCGAAGATAGGACTCATCGATTTCGAGCTTGACAAGGCTGTAAGTGAAATTGAATCTATTCTATAGTGGGAATGCTGTTCGTTGACGCACTAAAAACAAACACTCAATGAGGAGAACCAAGGAATCGGATTATCTTGGCTATAGCGGAGCTAAAATCCTACGACTACAAGGTGTATGTCACCGGTCCTTTTCAAGCCGGTAAAACCACTCTCATTCACACTCTAGATCCCAATGCAATATCGATTGAGCGTGACATGAAAGACGAGTTCCATGGTGAGAAGGGTACTACAACAACTGGCTTTGACCTAGGCCGAGTGATCTGGGTCAGAAAGGAATCCTATCACATGGGCCTGATAGTCCCCAAGAACGAGTACGCACGGGAGAAGTCAGAGTATCCCGGTTGGGTTGCCAAAGAGATCGAGCTGAGAGGTGTGCCTGGACAGCTGCACTTCAAGTTTGTGCGAGACACCATGAGGATGAGCACAGATGGCGTGTTGATAATTGTCGACTCGTCCGACCCCGCCATGATCGGGGATGCGTCCGCAATCCTTGCCGAGACACTGGCGTCCTTTGGTGATATTCCTCTGGAGATCGTTGCGAACAAGCAGGATCGGGCTGACGCAGTTGCTCCCGAAGACGTGGCAGCCTGGCTGGGCATTTCGCAAGCGAAGGGAATGTGCGCCAAGAACCGTGAGTCATCCAAGGATGCTTTGATCCTCCTCTTGAGAAGACTCGAGGCGGCCCGTAGCGGTGTCGAAGGCAGCGAGAGTACTGACGCGGTCACAGCAATGATGAAAGGTGATGTATTTTGAGTGAAGAAGGAAATGATATCCCTCCGGTGAAACAGATCCGGGCCAAGCTGAGCGACTTTGAGATGAGAGTTCCCGTTTGGGGGCTCACTGTGTTCACTATTGACGGCTACATAATAGCCCACAGGCTGTTCTACAATGGCATCCCTGAAGACATTGGAATGGCGATCAGCAGCATGTCTGCCGGCCTAATCACAATCGCTGAGAATTTCATCAGGGTAGTGGCCAGCCAGAACCTGTTCAGGCAAGTTTTAGTCGACTCGATAGACGAAGTGGGTGGTGGGGTGTCCTTTTCCATTCTCTTGAAGAATGTCGCTGAGAACGTGTTGCTTGCGTGTATCTTTCCCAGTACCACGCAACTTGGACTAGTGACGTTCGAAGTAGAGAACTTGAGCAATGAGATCTCGGAGATAGTGGGTCAGTGGGATATCAAGTTGCACGAGGACACTGTAACATAACCGGAGTGAACAGATGATGAGTATTGGAAAGATTGTTCAGCTCAATGGAATCATTGAAGAGACGATGGCAGAAATCGGAAAAGAGACCGCCAGCTGCATAGTGATTAATGAGAGAGGACTGATTGTTGCAGGGAGAATGCTGGATGGCTCTTCCAGCGAAACCTTCGCGGCAATGATCTCTCTGCTGTCGGACACAGCTCTCCGGATCAGCGGGAACCTGAAACTAGGTAGTCCCAGGACTGCCTCGGTGAGAACACCGGGCGTGACAGTCTTAATACATGAGTTCCTGGTTCTGAACCGGCAGTTTCGGATAGGAGCGGTCATGACTGGATTGAATCCTGGCCGATCTTCCTTCTTCAGAAGGCGGATGACCCTCGAGAAGATCGAAGACTCTCTTGACACGGCGGCACGAGAGATTCGTCATGTCTTGGAGGGAGCATAGCGTCAGAATGGGGGTGAACCGGAGCCTTGAGCAAGAGAATAACGGAACTCAATGTAATCTTGAGGGAACTCGAACAGAACTGTGACCTGAACGGGTCGGCGCTTGTCACGGACAAGGGGCAGATGATATGTTCTTCCTTGCCCGAAGGTACCAAGGAGAAGGCAATTTCAGCGATGGCTGCTGCCATCCTGTCGATCGGAAGGCGTGTGGGAGCAGAGCTGAAGATCGGAACACCGAGGTCAACTCTGATTGACGGGTCGGAGAAATCAGTGATCCTCAGGGGCCTTGGACGAATGCTTCTTCTTGGGATGGCACCATTTGGCTCTGAGATTGGGCTTATCGATTTCGAGCTGACCAAGGCTGCTGAGAGGCTTCTGGCGATTCTAGGGGACCAGAAAGAGGAAGAAGGTCAAGTGTGACTAACCCTATCTGCTACAAGTAAGACGCACTAGCGGTGGAGGAGTGATCAGCAGTACTGACAAAGGGAGCCTATCCATAGATGAAGATTTAGCTCTTCTGAGTTGCATCGATGATTTGCACGTATGAATGATGAAGGTACATACATGCGTGACAGAAAGCATTAACTTCTGCAGTAATAACGTGAAATTTGCATCCAATCGTACGGGGTCGGAATGAAATGGTGTATGTTCCGAGGGAAAGAACTCTCAGACTAGTAGAAATCCAGTTCACGGTATTGCCTGAGGATGAGTGGCTGATGGGAATTACTGATCTGAGTTATTTTCAGGGGCTTGGATTCTCACTTCCAATCCCCTTTGATGTCGATTATCTCCTTCAAAGTGACAATCAAGAGGATGCGCTGCTGCACGCCATGGCAAGCTCCTCAGATAATGTCAGTCTATACGCCTTCTTGCCGGGACTCTTCTATTGCTCGATACAGAAAAGATCTGTCGATGCCATTCTTGTTGAGGTGACTCAGAAAGACATACTCGGAATGATACTAAGTAGCTTCAGACCTGAAGGTGTCAGATCTTTTGACATCAAGAGGGGTCTGGCTGTTGATGAGAGCGGAACTATACATGCTGTTGAGATGAGGATGGACACAATTGGGATGTTTGCGACAGGGATATCAGCCAAGATTGCCAAATCATTACAACCAGCTTTGGATACAACAGGGACTCTATCTTTGAGAGAGGTTGCATATACACGTGAGATCGAGATTGCAGCCCGGCTTGCTGAGATGCTGCCGCTGGATGACCTGAAGCGGGCTTACATCTCGGGGGCTATCTTGACGGGACAGGTGATGACCCTCCTACACGACATTGAAGCCAACGGGCTTGGACCTAGGTTTCAGATCTTTGTTAAGAATTGTAAGCATCCGGATGGTAAGGTAGTAGAAGTCGAATATGGTATTCTTGATGGAGGGCTCGGGCTCCACCCTCGATTGGGAATTGACTGTCCGGGAGAGATCGATCTGGGACTAGAGCTGATGCGACTCTCTTTTGCAAGACTAGTTGGGGGCGGAAAGGAGGTGGGCGTAGAGGAAGCAATTCTCGATACAGTCAACCTCTTCTACGCGAAACTTGGCGCAAGTCCCACCAAGGACCAAGTCATGGAGCTCATCTTCACGGAGGGATACAAGTGACATCCGACTTCGAGAGGCAATACCAAGACAACCTTGCCTTCTTGGAGAGAGGGGCAAAAATAAGAATGAGAACCGTCGGGTCCCTGTCTGGAGTTTCTAAGATTCTTAGGCCTGTTTTTGAAGCAGTGGTTGGTGTAATACATGAGAGTCGTGATGTACTGGGCGATGACGCTGACGAGTTTGCAGAGGCCCTGTGCCTAGAAACCTGTTTCAGGATCCTTGAGAGCATGGATATGGGGCATGTGCTGTTGGACTTGCTTCTGGTTTCAAGATACATTGCTGGCGAGGCTGCAGTCGCTTATAGCATGTCGGGAGTTGCCGATTTACTGGATCAGGAACATCGAATCAAGAGGATTGCAGCTGCATACCTAGGTGGTCTCAGCTATTTGTTGATGCTGAACCTGAAGAAGGTCGAATAAGAAACCTGGTCGCTCACCCTCAGCAGAATCCAAGCGTTGGGTGCTAATGCGATCGCATCTAACACGGTAACTGCTATTGAATTACATTTTTTAACCACTCGAGAACTGAATGGATAGCTCTAGGAGTTGATTTGAATTGAACAAGAAGACTTTGGGTCTTTTGGAAGTTGGAGAAATAAATCCATTCAGCCTTTGATGTTCCTAAATTGGCTGAACGTTCGAACAATTTCTCTGTTGCTATTCCTAAGCTGCATGCACGTGCGCACAGTTTCTCTGTTGACGACTTCCGAGATGGACTTGCCGGAATTGACTGAATGGTGAATTTCGTCAAAATTTGCATTTTTCACAATCTTGGTAATTGATGTCCGTTCTAGTCCCACCCAGTCGACAATCTCCTGTCTCTAAGAAAACTGAAAGTAGGCGGCCTGCTTGGCCTCCTATTGCTAGTCTGATTATGTCTCATAGTCCCTACAGTCTAGCCTTCACTCCTATGGAATACTGTTTCCATTTTGAAACAGGTTTCCCTACCACTCCTCAAGTTTTGGTTCGCCAGTTTCACTGATTATCAGGTACAAGTGCTTCCTCCCTTTCTCCCAGCTTCCCAAGTTTGTATGCTTGTGGTCCCCATACTCTTCATGAGTGTGTCCCACCACTGTGTGGTCCTCCGTAAATTGGTCGACATAAGCTGAGCCATCTGGACGGGTCTGAAGAATTTGGTTTATGGTTCTGAGCGTCTCGTCAGCATCGAATTCTCCAAGTACCGGTGCAACGACCCGATAGGCTTTCTGCATGGTTTCTCGGTCTAACTCCGCAACCTCTAGAACAGTCCTCCTTCTGTCAGGAGCACGTTTGAAGTGTT
>JAUVHR010000260.1 GCA_030593165.1 Candidatus Thorarchaeota archaeon | reverse complement strand
TGGTGACACCGGGCAGGGGATGGGTGGAACACAGAAGTCGCTTACAGTTGAGGTTCATTCAAAATGTAAGAGCAGGTTATCTAGATTGTAATGAAGCCACTCTCATTCTCTAGCAACTCGTCTACAAGGCCATCGGGAACTTCTCCTTGTTTTCGCAATCGTCTGAAGGACCTGTTTGTATCCTTCATGATTGACCTGTACTGCCTGACTAGAGGTTCAAGCGTCCTGGCGGCTGCAACGAGTCGACTCCATGCGCTCACCACATTTTCATTATCCCGTTGCTGAAGAACTACATCAAAGGCATGGGGTCCATAACTCGGCATCCATTGTGCTATATCAGCCACAGTAAACAAGTGGGCACTTACATTAATGTAGACTCTGTCGTCGAACATCACGTAAGGTCTATATGGCTCTCTGTTTGGATGATCGTCAGCCAGCCCGGAACAGCTCTCGATTGTCATGAATCCAAGTTCATTGAGTTCTTGGATATGCGGCCTAATCGAAGCATCAACATAGCCAAGGATTTCATCGATAGGTGATTGCTCGTGTTCAGGGGCGTCTCGCAAACTGCGATACCACTTCACTTCATGATGAGCCCACACCATTCCAAGATTGTATCCTCGAATCGCATACTCTCTATGGCTTGTCAGGAGATTCACTACTTCTTCAACCGCAGCAAGAAGCTTCTGCCAAGCCTCCGATCTGCTATTCTCAAGAGAAATACGGTCTATACCTTCATCTAGCTTCGCTGGTCTGAAAATCACGACGTCACCAGAAGAGGTGAAAGAGGGTATCCAGAGTGCTGAATCCGCTATTGTAAACAGATGTGCTTCCACCCCGGGATATGTTGTGTGACCTAGATGGACGTAGGGAATCTTGTAAGACTGATTGCCCAGCCCTATATGTAGTCCTTTGACAGAAAGTCCAGCTTCTAGAAGGGTCTGGAGTACGAGTTTCTTATCTACAAACGGCATCAATTGAATCCTCAAGTCAATGCTCTTCCGGCCGACACTTGGGTGGGTGATTCCAAGTGATTATTTGGTGATGTGTCCGGTTGGTAGGTTCATCCCTCGATTGGGAGTAGTCGCCCTTTGCTCATAGACTAATTGACGAATGCGCTCTTTTCAACACCTTCGTACCGAACCTATCTGATTCAATGTCACTGAAACAGGATAAAGATGATGATGACAACACAGTATGTAGTAGTCTTCAGCAAAAATGATACCTTCTCATCACTCATGAGTGGACTATCGAAAAATAAGATAGTCTGCAGAGGATGGAGATATTCCAACGCTTGACAAATACACCTGACAGTTCTAGGTACTGCGCGAGATACGCTTTGGGTGCATATTCAATAGACAATATACTCTATTTAGAATCACAATAAGAACTTGCAATGATGTAAGTCTTCGTTTCAACCAAAATCTGGTTGGTTGCAGACAGACTTCAATAGGTAATCGGGAAGATGGTCACCGCTTGAAGCAGCTTACATAGTTTTCTCACTCAATAGAGAGGACATACACAAATGCACCTGTGATTGGGCTGATGCTAATTAACCTTGCATTTTCTTCATTGATTCGTTTTTCAATCAGACTCAGAAATTCACGTATATTCATCTTGGACTCAGTCCTTCCCTCTGAGGTGTAATGATCTACTTTGAAGCTGTCTTTTCTGTAGTCTCCGATAGTGAAGTAGAACTCTATTCGTGTCATGTGTTTACAGTAGCAAAACTTCGTTTTCAGTGTTGTGAATTTGATGACTGATACTGCATAAGTAGGTTGGCAAATAATTGAAGAAGGATAGTCCGCAGAGGATGGAGTTTCCGTACATTTACACTTGACAGTTCTAGGTACTGCGCGAGATACGCATTGTTTCACAGTCTTGACATTCCAGACCTACGTTCAATCCACAGTCTAATTCAGGGGACTATACATTGGATTCCATAGTGAGACCCACGGGCATGATGTAAAAGGGGACGAAACCATCTGGTGAATTCACAGTATTAGCAACGTCATATTCGTAGAAAGCGCCTATTGACACTGTACCGAGTCCATAGGATGCACATTTCAGGTAGACATTCTGAGCCACCATTCCAACGTTGAACATCAACACCCTATGACTGTAGACCGAGTCAGTGTGTGAGTTTATCCAGTCTATATCAGCAGAGATCACAATATCAAGCTGCGCGGCTCCTATCCAGGATTGATTCAGTCCAGCTGTCTGTAGCTCACTCTGCAAATCACCTAATGATGTCAGGTTCAGGGACTTATTCCCTAGATCAAAATAGTACAAACCACTATCAAGCCCGTTCACTTCACCTGCTACAAGGCGTACATCTAACTGGGAATTGTTTCCAATTAGAAACATGATTGAGGTGCTCTCAACCAAAATGTTGGACACAACAGCATAAGGGATAGTGCCATTTGTGTAATCTCTCACAGACTTTCGTCTTGAAATGGCTTGTTCGACTGTCAACTCTACTTCATCTGAAGGATGGATCCCATGGTGAACTGGTGAGATGGAGAAGATATCAGTACTACTACCCAGAGGTAGTGTGACTAGAGGAGTGAACGTTGTGTTGAAGAGTTCTTGAATCTTCTCTGATGTAAAATTAGTAATGACCTTTGTCTTGAGATTCATCGAGGTCAGTTGGAGAAGGAAATTTCCGATAGCATGTCCGGCTTCGAGGTGAACATATTGTACACCACGTCCTCCATAACGATCAGTGGTTCTTGAATACTCAGCGTGGACAAAGAACACTGTTGTGACATTCAACACTACTTCATAGTCTTCTTCATAGAAGGCTGAAAGTAAATCGTTTTGACTATAGTTGAGTGAAATGCGTTCTATCTCGTGGTTTTGAGGCTTATAGTGATAGCACCCCTTGTCCAACGATGATGAACCACCGTGAGCGATGAACACCTCCAGAGGGAATGTTCCGCCAGCAGAAGGAACGGTCCTGAAACGCGAGCCGTGAGTAATTCCTTGAAGTGCCCACAGCAACTGACCAATATCACTGAGTGTGGCTTGGTGATTTTTGAGCATCCTTGAGAATCCAGGACTTGTCATGGCATAGCTGAGCGGTAAGTGTCCCTGTAAATCTGGGGGAGGTAACGCTATCAAATCTGTGTCAGATTGGATTAAGACCAAAGCTAGAGGTATCAGTGGTACCAACACAATTATCATGAAGAGGACCGCAAATAACCTGCGATTCTTCAGTTTCTTTCTCATCTCTAATATGACATCCACAGCTAAGCAATCGGGAATGCATAATAATATTCATGCAAGCCATAAAGAAATGACAGTAATCCTATACCTTCTTTTGGTGACTCATCCTAGAATACATTAAGGACAATTATTTCATATAGACTGAAATTTCTGCCTAAGACGCTCTTCCATGTTCGTAGACTTGGCACGGGTTCTTTTCCATTTCGAAATAAAAACGAAAATATAATCTGCGAGGATGGAGTTTCCGTTTCAAACCTTGGCAACTTTGTCTTAGGTTAATCAGTTCGAGTGAGTGATTTAATCCAGCTTTGTATTTTATCGACCCTTTTCTTAATCCCTGGGTCTTCTATCAAAGATTCGAAGTTAGCTCTCTTTACTGCATGAGCTGAATTATTACCAATTCCGAGAAACACCTGAGTTGCATTACGCTGAAAGATAGATAATTAGCATCCATATTGATATTCAAAAACATGCTAGGGTGATTCCAAATGACCAAGTTGAAGATCACTATTATCAGAGCATTCAGTCCAGGGGATGTATTCGGTCATGAATACAGGTCACCAGCTGGAGAAATTGCAAAGGCTTGCTATCTAAAGGAAGGTGACTCATGGATTGTCGAAGGGGATAAGAAACCAGAGGGATTCTGTAGTTGGGCGTGGGAGGACTTGCGCAAAGATAGATATCTGCTGTATTTTGGAGGCGATATCCCTGATACTGAGGATGGTGTAGTGTTTGTATCCTGTTCAGATGGGAAACGTCCTGTTGTCTTCAAGCTGGAACGTGTCAGCAACTAGGAATATCTCTATCGCATCGCTCATATCCAGCAGTCTTTGGAGTGAACTTCATATCATCGAATATTCAAATTCCATCAATTATATGGAAAATTGCAGAATAGCAAAAGAGGGAAAACGCACCCAGATACGGTCCAAGCTTTGCAGTGATTGTGTGGAGTAAGAAGGGACCAAATATAGCGAATCCAAGAAACATAGCAGATATGATGAGAAGTATTCCTGCGATTGTCAGATGAGATTGTTCAGTTTCTCTACCCTCGTGGAATCTATTCAATAATTCAGGGTCAGTTTCACTGAGTATGTGACGTGATAATATTCCTAATCTAAATTTACTGATGAGAAGATGGTCTAGTGTAACTATTGCTTGTGATGATTCGTGTGGAGAACCCTCATCTATAATGGCAATGAGATTCTGAATGTCTTGTCGTATCACTGAGTCTTCGAAAGAGCAAGCCCGGCCCCGTCTAGCAATCCCTATTGCTTTCAGCCACGCTTGTCCATTTAATGTAAATCGTACGTAAACGATTGTTGCGATAGGTATCGTGATTAGAGGAATTACTGGATAAACAAACTCGGGGATTTCATATACTGCGAGAGAATTGTGAATCCAGTAATCAACCATGAATACAGAACTTATTGAAACCAAAATAAGACCCAGACTGCAAAAAATAACATATGCAATTGTAAATGGCGATGAGAGCCCATTAGCAAGGTTTTCTCCGATTTTTCCAATACTACTAAGATCTCTGGATGATTCTGTTTCAATTCGAAATTGTCGAATAGATATCTGTCTAACAATAATGAGTGTGATGAGTGCAGGAATAGATACAAAGTTCAAAAACTCAACAACTGCCCAAATCATATACAAATCGAAGAACTGCATTGAACATCCCCTTTGTATAAAACTAGTACAGACCCAAATAAGACATTCGAGAGTGGTTCGAATGTACTAGATGATGTTCTGCAAACTTAGTTTTCACTATTGGAAATAATAACTATCAAAAACAAGATAGTCTGCAGAGGATAGTGGTCTACGCCATGATACGATACGTTCTACAAGTGTTCGAGCCTTGGTTGCTCCAGGTATTGCGCGAACTACGCTAGTAGCTTGAATTATTGTCAATTTCGAAATCTGATCCGTTGAAAGAATCCTCGCCCATTCTCCGGAGTCGATATCAAAATCACTGGTTTTAGAATTAAGAGAACTA
>JAUVHR010000106.1 GCA_030593165.1 Candidatus Thorarchaeota archaeon | reverse complement strand
TCTTCAACAGCCCTGCGGAACGTTGGCTCGTGCATCCTCGGAGAACAACTGGCAACGACCACTCGGTTCAGGCCGTGCTCAGCAATCATGTCCTTGATGAGCTGCTGACCAGCATCTGCGCACATGAACATCTCATGCGTCGAAAAGGCCACGTAGGGTAGGTCTTCCGCCATTTTGGCCACCGCCTCGACGTCAACTACGCCGGCGATGTTGTGCCCACAATGGCAGACAAACACGCCGATTCGTGGCTCTTCTGGTGTTTCTTTCTGAATGGCTGCTTCAGTCATTTGTCGTCGCCTCCCTTTGAGAGAATGATAGTGGCTCTCATTGCTGCAGCACTCCCTGCTGCTACTGAGTCCGGTATGTCCTTCGGTCCATCGGTACATCCACACACAAACACGCCGGTCTTCGCAGCATCCACAGGAGTGAGCAGTGGATGTTCCACGTCAATGAAGCCATCGGGGTCAAGTTCAACTCCAAGGAGGTCTGAAAGGTTCCCTAGTCCCATCGCTGGTTGAATTCCCGGACTTAGAACGATCAAGTCGTGAACAGTCTCTTGGAATTCGAGAGTCTCTGTGTTCTCAACTCGCACAATGATGTCCTTGGTATCTGGGTTCTCTTCCACCTCACCTACCCTGCCTCGGACGAATTTCACGTCGAAGTGGGTCTTGGCCATCTCATAGAACTCCTCGAAGCCTTTTCCAAATGCGCGGATGTCCGCGTAGTAGATGGTCACTTCGGTTTCGGGGTTGTGCTCTTTGGCCATCACGGCATTTTTTATTCCGTACATACAGCATACTCTACTACAATAGGCAACGTCCTTACCGACGTCTCTAGCGCCGACGCACTGGATGAAACCGATGGATTTCGGAATCTTGCCATCGCTCAATCTGATGAGATGTCCATGGGTAGGTCCGGCGGCGTTAATGAGTCGCTCGAACTCCATTGCTTGGATGACATTGGCGAAGATTTCGTAACCATACTGCGGGTACTCTGTTACGTCGAACAGTCTGTACCCAGTGGCCAGAACGATTGCGCCTATGTTGAGTGTGACGACCTCGTCAGTCATGGAGTGGTCAATAGCGTCTTTCGGACAAGCAATCACACATTCGCCGCATTCACTGCAAACAGCGCAGCCTATGCAGCGACCTGCCTCCAATAGGGCAGGTTCCTCTTGGAAGCCATTCTCGACTTCATCGAATGTACTCGCGGCCTTACTTGGTGACAGTTTCGGCATCGCAGCCCTATCGCGAGGTTTGTAGAATGTCTTGTCGATGTCTTCAGAAGGAACAGGAATGAACGCGCGGGGGCGACCCTCGGTCATGTCTAGCTTCCGAAGATATCTGTGAATCGATTCAGCAGCCTCATGGCCATGTCCAACAGCATTGACTGCAGTTGATACATCCACGAGGTCACCGCCTGCAAAGACACCCTTCACACTGGTCTGCATTGTGATTGGGTCAACCTCAGGTTGTCCCCATGAGTTCACACTGACTTCAGTCTGTGGGCCTTCATTGCCAACTTGCTGTCCAATCGCTATGATCACGTTGTCCAATGGGAAGGAAAACTCAGACCCAGGAATTGGAATAGGCCTCCTCCTTCCCGACTCGTCAGGCTCACCCAACTCCATGCGGATAATGGTGATACCCATGACCCGACCCTTGGACTCGATAATCTCGGTGGGGTTGGCAAGGAGCACAAGCTCGATTCCTTCCTCCACTGCATCCTCGATCTCTGTGTCGATTGCAGGCATCTCCACCCTTGAACGACGATAGATGATTCTGACATCCTTAGCACCCAATCGCTTAGCAACTCTAGCTGCATCGATTGCTGAGTTTCCTCCGCCGATGATAGCGACCTTGCTGCCAAGCCGTACTCTTTGGTCAGTGTTGATCTTCTCAAGGAACTCGGTAGCATGGTATACGCCACGGGCGTCTTCGCCGGCTATTCGAAGCTGACTGCTAACTGGTGCCCCAGTGCCCAGGAAGACCGCACTGAAGCCTTCAGTTAGGAGCTTCTTAGCCGACTCGCCCTTAGTGCCAAAGATGAACTTGACTCCCAAGTCCTCAACCATCTTTATCTCACCCGCGAGAACGTCACGAGGTAGGCGGTACTCTGGAATTCCGTATCTCAAGAGACCTCCAGCCTCATCCTTGGCCTCGAAGACTGTAACAGGATAACCTAGCTTAGCTAGTTTCTCAGCACAGGCAACTCCTGCAGGTCCGGCACCCACCACAGCGATCTTTTCTTCTTTGTCCAGCTCCGGGGGTTTAGCTTCATAGGTTCCGCTCCGTGCTTCATAGTCTGCAAGCCAGCGATGTAGGTTCTTGATGCTAACGGCCTCGTCAATTGTCTGACGCTCGCATTCGTCTTCGCAAGTTGCAGGACAGACTCGTCCAAGAGAGCCCGCGAAGGGGATGCCTTCTCTAACTAATGCAAGTGCTTTGTCATGCTTTCCTGCTCTCATTAGTGCAAGGAAGCCTTGTGCGTTCACGTGAGCAGGGCAAGTTATTGTACAGGATGCATGACCCTTCTTAGTAATTGTATGTGTAATCGGGGTTGCTTGCGGGAACGGTATGTAGACAGCTTTCCTGAAGCCTATTTTCTGATCAAATTCATTGGGAACTTCAACGGGGCAAACTGGAACGCAGTCGCCACATCCATTGCATTTCTCATCACTGACATACCGGCTCCTTCTTAGAACCGTCACCTCAAAATCGCCAGCTTGACCCTCAACTTTCTTGATATCCGAATAGGTCAACATCTCAATGTTTGGATGTCTCGCAACCTCGCTCAGTCGCGGCGTTAGAATGCACACCGAGCAATCAAGTGTTGGAAAGGTCTTGTCAATCATCGCCATTCGTCCACCAATCGAGGACCATTGCTCAAGCAGGAAGACTTTGAATCCCTGATTGGCTATGTCGAGAGCCGCCTGCATTCCAGCAACTCCGCCACCGACAACCATGGCGTTGCTCGACCACTTTCCTTTCTTGGATACTCCGGTCTTTGATGATACTCTATCTACTGTCAAGATTAGGCCTCCTGCGCTGTGCTGATGATACTGTCAGGATTGATCTTATTGAGGGAAATGCCTAGCACGTCTTCATCGATTCCTAATGCTATGCCCAACAATTGGGGAAGCGTAAGCACGGGTATTCTTATGTCAGCCGCCATACCCTCTCCAAACTGTACTTGGGTCAATTGAATGTCGCAGAATTCACAGGCCGTGATGAGACCAACAGCACCAGCTTTGCGGATGTTCTCGATTTTTTCGAGCCCAATCAGACCAGATGCGTCGGCATCCATCGCAAGGAGAGGCCCGCCACAACAACGGGTCTTTCCAGCGTACTGAATCGCAGTCCCTCCAATCGCCTCGATGATATCGTCAATAATCATTGGGTTTTCAGGATCGTCAACTTGGGCAATCTCAAACGGCCTTGTAAGGTGACAACCATAGTGAGTAGCTAGTGGGACACCCTCAAAGGGTTTCACAACAGCCGCACGTATCTTATCTATTCCAATGTCTTCATTGAGAACCTGGAGAAGATGTTTTACCTTAGAAGCACCTGTGTACTTCAGACCCTCTTTTGCGAGCAACTCGTCAACTTCACTGCGGAGCGCCTCATCCTCATCCAGAAGATGTTTGTTATGCTTCAGGGAACCGGAACATGCACCACAGATGGCCAGTACATCTTTTCCAAATCGCTCTCCAAGTGCAAGAATTCGGCATGACATAGCAGCGAAAGCCTCCCTGCTCATAGATTCTACAAACTGTGCTCCGCAGCAGTTGGAATCACGCATGAATGTCGTTTCGACTCCTAGTTTTCTAAGTACCGCCATTGTCGCGGCCTCGTATGACGGGAGTCTGACGGGCGTTGTACACCCGACATACAAAAAATAGTCCTTCATTTCTTCTTCTCGCCTCCAAAGTATTTCCTTCTTAGCTTCTGAGTAAACTCAGCATCAAACGCCAAGTCAGTTTCCAGACCGAGGTCTTCTCGGTCATCCTCAATGAAGTCTGAATACGCCTCCTCTAACATCCATCCATCACGGAGTACCTGGTCTGCCACATTCGTGAAGGTAGAAGGCACTTGTCCTTCCTTGACAGCCAAATGTCTTACCGCTTGAAAAATCTCGGCAGGGGAAACTCCCTCTTGGCAGCGCTCCTCGCACATTCTGCAAGTCATGCATAACCAAGGAATGTCGCTCTTGAGAACTTCATCCCTCTTGCCGATCAGAATCTTCTGGATGAGTTGACGTGGACGGTATCGATCCGAAACAGACGCGACAGCACAGCTGGCCGTGCAGATGCCGCATTGAATGCATTGGTTAATGCCTTCTCCTCCCGGGATCTCTGCTAATTCCTTAGTAAAGCTCGATGTGGGAGTATGACTAGTTTTGCTCATCACACAATCCTTCCTTGTCGTTGTTCTTGGGCCCTGCGTGGGGTGTTCCATCAATTATTGATGACTGCGAATATTTTTTGGGGTAATATATCTCTAACTGTATGTAAAAGAGTCATCGAATCGACACCGACAGAATAGCTACAAAAAGTTACAATAGGTAACTTTATTGAACAATGAACACCCGAATTACTTTCAAAATGAAACCGTTTTCAATTATTCAGAAATGTTACATTTGCCTGGGAATGACAAGAAACGGTCATGATACTGTCCTAAGATTCGTCCAAGCTTATGGATGAACCGAAGAACCTATTCTAGAAGGCCCAAATCATTTCATAGCCGCGCATTCATGTGACAAACGGCAAGACTAAAATGTCAGCCTAGACCGCGACAGCACAACTCATGATGTACGATGGACACAGTACACCGCGAACGGAGGAAAGGAACCTTGACTTTGAAAGAGTTGAAGTATGACATTCCACAACTCAAACATGGTTATGCAGACCAGACGCTCTACATCAATCTGACTACGAAGTTGATTGAAGTCAGACCTGTTGACGAGAAGATGAAAGAAACATTCACGGGCGGGAAGGGCTTCGACCTTTGGCTCATGTGGAATAGTCTACCCAAGGACAGGATTGTGAAGTGGGACGATGAGGAAAACGAGATCTGCATCGCGACAGGTCCACTCGGAAGTGTCACCCTTTATCCTGGCGCAGGCAAATCCGTTGTTACAAGCATCTCCCCAGTCACGGGTATTCCAATCGACAGCAATGTCGGCGGATACTTCGGGCCCAATCTCAAGATGGCAGGGTTCGATGCAATGGAGATACAGGGCATTTCTGATGAGGAGGTCTATATCTTCATTGATGGTGATGAGGGAACGATATCGATTCACGATGCAAGCGACCTGCCAGCGACTGCCTATGACATCACCAGAATCCTCACTGATAGACATACAGCCAAGCAAGGTCGTGACATCTCGGTCGTCGCTGCAGGTCCTGGTGCAGACCACGCATGGATGGGTTGCCTTAACTTTTCATGGTGGGACAATAAGCGCGACTTGCCTCGATACAAGCAGGCAGGACGCGGAGGCATTGGCACAGTCTTCAGACACAAGAAAATCAGAGCACTAGTAGCCAAGAAAGAGAAGATTACTCTAGACATGAATGGCCCGGCTGACAGGGATGCCCTGATGCAAGTTGGTCGCGACCACTCGAAAGAGATCATTACCCTTGACCCAGTACAGAATAGAATGAGGGTCTTGGGCACTGCTCATCTTCCGTCAATCATGGATGAGTTTGATTTACTGCCAACTAGGAACTTCAGGGCAGGTAGCGATCCAGAAGCAAAGGCGCTCTCGGGTGATGTGTGGGAGAATATATACACCAACTCAGGTAAGGGTTGGGATGGTTGCTGGAGACCATGTGCAATCAACTGTTCACATTGCATCGAGGGCTTCATTCCAAAGACGGGTCCGTACAAGGGCAAGAATGTTGTTGTGGATGGCCCCGAGTACGAAACAATTGCAGGATGCGGTTCCTGCATTGGAGTGTTCGACCCGCACTGGGTAGCTGAATACAACTTCTATTGCGATGCATACGGTCTCGACACCATCAGTTTCGGTACAACCATGGCTTTCGTCATGGAACTCTTCGAGGGCCGATACATTGACGAGAAAGCCACCGGCGGTCACCAGCTGAACTGGGGCGCTGCTGAGGCTGCAGCAGAGGTTCTTCATGAGATTGCTCGAGGAGAAGGATTCGGTGGCGAGCACTTTGGCAAGGGCATTCACTACCTCAAGTTCTACTTTGGCGAGAAGTTTGGTGTTGACGCTGCATTGATGCAAGACATCGGGATGGAGCACAAGGGTCTCGAATACTCCGAGTACGTAACGAAGGAATCACTCGCCCAGCAGGGCGGCTACGGCCTCACGCTGAAGGGGCCACAGCACGACGAGGCCTGGCTGATATTCCTCGACATGGTTCACAACTTCATGCCTACATTCGACCAGAAGGCTGAGGCCCTCCACTACTTCCCTATGTGGCGTACGTGGTTTGGACTGAATGGGCTCTGTAAGTTGCCGTGGAACGATGTCGTCCCAGCAGACAACAAGGACTCATCAGACCCAGCGAAGGTACCTGGTCATGTGGCATTTTACGCACGATTCTTCAGTGCCATGACTGGACGACAAGTTGAGGGAGAGGACCTCATCCACATGAGTGAGAAGGTCTACAACTTCCAGCGTATCTTCAACATTCGTCAGGGCAAGGGTCTCCGGATCAATGACTCGAATCCACCCTACAGAAGTGTCGGTCCTGTCACTGAGTGGGAGTACAAGAGTCGTCAGGAGCGATACGATACTGCACTCCAAGAGAAGTGTGGAATCGACTGTACTAACATGACCACAGCTGAGAAGGTTGCCAGACTTCGTAGCTATCGTGAGGAGCAGTACAAGCTATTAGCGGATGCTGCCTACAAGCGTCGTGGTTGGACTCGAAATGGCGTACCTTCAATGGAGAAGATCAAGTCTCTGGGACTTGACTGGATTCCTGAGCTGGTTGAGATTGTCAAGAAGCATGAAGGAATGGAACCTCCTAAGGATACACTTCCTAAAAGTGATGAGGCTTGGAAGTAAAGCTTTGACAGGAGATGGAGAGTGATTATTCGACGCGATGTACTAACGCCTGTCCTAAAAGCGACGAAGCTTGGAAATACAGATTGTATAGACAGCAACTAGGATGCGAGTGAGGATGCCTCTCTGTCCCTTCTCACTCTATCACCTGTCTCTTTTGAAATAGATGATTAGCAACGAAGACACTCCAATAACTACACCAAACATTATGACAAGATTCATCTCTATTGTGATAAAGAACTCCTCTACTTTGTAAACCGAGAGTTTAAGCCCAAGAACACCATTCTCACGATTTGGATAGTTTGCACACATAAAGAGAAAGCCATTATTCGAAATCTCAATATCATTTGCCATTGTGGTATGATGGTATTCAAGGGATGCATTCCAGATCTGATCTCCAACGGCATTGAATTTCTTCAATAGAGGTGAATTTTGGGAGGATAAAGGATACAAAACAAAAGCTGAATCTGAAACACTACTACTTCGAACCCCCCAAGGAACCTTATAATGTGCCAATGGAATGTTCATATGTCTGACATTGAATAGATTAGTTCCGTTTGAGTTGACTCTAACTAGATTGGAAAGTCTCAATATTGCAAAATCACCATTTGCGAATTGGTCTATCCCCCTCCCTCCACCAAATAACCCTAAGCGAGTATCATCCCACACCTTGCTTATGATATCACCATCAGTTATTTCATACATTGAAAAAGGCGTTGCCGCATATAATCCAAAATCCATGAAGAGATTAACACCCACCCTATGGTCCGGAGGTGCTGGAATGCTTTCAAAACATTCTAAGGTTCTATTCCATATCATGTTCCCTAATGAATCGCACTTCATCAATACATAGGATTGGTCGTTCCAGCCTTCCGGATAACTGCTAGAAACAAAGGCCGAGATGCCAATGAATATCGAACCTTCAGTATCAATACCGATATCTGTAACCCAATTGTATCCCAATGAATTCCAGGACTTCTGCCATTGAAAGCTGCCAAGATAGTCCCATTTTGCGAAACGAATTGACCCATTGAATCCTTGACCTGCAACAAGAACTCCACTTGTGTCAGCATCAATAGCACCAACTCTGAATTGTGAGTCTGTTATCCAGCTAATATTCCACATTAGAGTAGCTACTGAGTCCCATTTGATTAGCTCAATTCTTGATACGCCTTCCGTTAGGTCTTGAGAAGGGTAATTTCCTGCAACATACACAAAGTCATCATCTGCAAGAACCATTCTTGCATTCTCAATATAGTAGTCATTCAAACTATTACTGTAGGATATAGGAATGCTGCCAGAAATAGAAAAAGAAGGATTTAGTCCACCAGGTGAATTCTCAACAGCGTTTCCAAATTTAATGAATAGTGGAAATGATGCCATTAAAAGAAGAATTGCGGCAAAACAAGTAAACTGACTGATTCTTATTTGCACTCTATTTCTCACCATCAAGATAAATATTGACCACAAAACCGATTAAATGATTCTGCATGGAATCGATGTTATAGTTTTGCTAGTTGGTGTGAGATATTGACAAATGTGTTGGCAATAAACGGAAGTGCCAGAACAGAGAAAGGAAATACCGCATTAATATTGAACCCATTTCTAGAAGGAATTAGGGAAGCGGGAGCTACTGTTGACGTTGTTTATGCGAAGAAGCTAAACATCAAACCCTGCATTGGTGATTTCCAATGTTGGTTCAAGAAAGTGGGTCAATGCATACATTCAGACGACATGCAATCAGTTCTTTCAAAGATTCGAGAAGCCAACATCTTAGTTCTAGCTACACCGGTATATCTTCCACTACCTGGTGAATTTCAAAACCTATTGAATCGACTAATGCCAGTCATAGAACCTGTCCTTGAATTCCGTGAGGGACGAACGCGTGCAAGATTCCATAATGATGTTAAGGTTTCAAAGATTGTACTCGTCGCTTCAGGTGGATGGTGGGAGAGAGGGAATCTAGGAACAGTTATTCGGATTGCTGAAGAAATAGCTGCAGATGTTTCAGTTGAGTTCTCAGGTTCAGTACTCCGACCGCATGCCTTCCTCTTGAGAGAAAACGAAGAAAAGGCCAAGGAAGTAACAGAGGCCGCAAGAAAAGTAGGGTATCAGTTAGTCAATGATGGAAAGATGTCTCAGGAACTTCTAGACCTGATTTCCCAACCATTGATCTCTGAAGAGGAGCTGAGGGAGCGGTACAACAAAGGGTATGAGAATGCAAGTGGAGGATGAATTCTGCAGAACTAGCAAGGCATCACCGAATGTAAGAATTGTGGGGCGTCACTATAGAGATATATGAAACCCATTCATGCGTCGCCTTCGATCTCTAGGAGATCTGCTCTTGAAAGAGGAACTCTCAATAAAGAGGAAGACTCGACGAGACCACTATGCTGATGCAACGCATCTAGAAATAGCGGATTCACTTGATATGGAATTGATTGAGGACATTTTCATTGCAACCCCCCATATCACTTCTCTTGTCTTTGTCGCGACTTCTGATGGCGTTTTCAACACTGCAGGACTAGAGAAATTGTCCAAAGTGAGTTATCTTCAAATCATTGGGGGGCATGATCTTGAGGGAATTGACCTTGAGGGTTTGAGAGGTTTGCATAATCTTGAATATCTCAATATCGATATTGAAGAAAAAGCCAGTATTGGGGAATTGAACCTATCCGTCATAGCTGGGAACAAATCGATCAAGTCCATCTCAATTGATTGTCCTGCAAGAGTGATGAAACTTGATGGACTCGCTAATTGCCCCAATCTTAGGTCACTTTCATTCATTGGCACAAAGTGTAGTGAAATCGACCTGTCCCCTCTAACAGATGCTCCTAGTCTTGAAGATATTCAGATCATGTATTTCGGTAGAGA
>JAUVHR010000113.1 GCA_030593165.1 Candidatus Thorarchaeota archaeon | reverse complement strand
GTCAATCTCCAGCGCCTTCTTGAATGCTGCCTCGGCCTCCTTGTAGTTCTCTTCCTCTATGAATACCGCCCCCAGAGTGTGCCAAGGACTGACAAGGTCAAGCCCAAGCTCAATCCCTTCTCGGGCGATGCGTTCAGCATTCTCTGTCATCCCATTCAAAAAAACATGAAAAGCGATTCCTTCCTCGTGGGCCCGCTGGATTGAAAGAGCTGCCTCCGTGGTATTCCCCTGTACACACTGAACTAACCCTACAGTGTACCATCCAATCATAGGATGAGTCATCTCATTGGTGGCCTGAATAAACCAATCCTCTACGGTTGAGATGCCCTCTCGTACGGCGAGAAAGAGGTCAGCAAGGACAATCTCTGCAGTTCTCATTTCACCCACTGACACCAGCAGCATTGCCAATTCCCTCCAAGGGCCAATACGCCACTCTCCCACTCCAATCGCCCGCCTTAATGCCCGTTCCGCATCATCCCACCGCTCCTGACGCGTATATATCAGCCCAAGTATTTGCCAAGCGTCTTCATATGTAGGAAACTCCGCCAGTAGGAGTTCAACCAGTTCAAGGGCTTCTTCTTCCCGTTTTTCACCTATTAGCTTTAATGCCTCCATCAGCACTGCGTTTCCCCTAGTCCGTTTGTTGGGTTTACTGGCCCTTGAGGGAATAAACCGTATCTCAGTCGCCTCCGTTTCAATGTACTGTTCTTTCCCTTTAGAACTCATCTACACTCTGAAGTGACCGTGCGGAATCGAAATAATCGGAAAACTTGGAAGAGCTCGTCAAAAAGCTAGGCATCGACACACTGAGTCAGATATAGATTGTTTAACATATCTCCTGTCTTTCAAAATCTGACCAATACTTCGAAACTACCAGACCACAGAGTCAAAGAGCGCTTATCGCCTTCCTCTCCTCTGAAAGGTCCAGTCAATCGAGATGGTTTCCTCAGGGAAACCCAGCTTAGCTAGAACGTCCGCAATAACTCCTCTGTGGTCACCTTGCAGTTCCACATGACCGTGTTTGGCAGCACCACCACAGGCCAGTTTGCTCTTCAGTTTTGTAGCAAGATCATTGATATCGATGTTCTTGTCAAAACCTTCAACAACGGTCGTGAGGCGCCCCCACTTTCGGCGTTCGACGCGTACAGTTATTCTCGCTTCTTCCTGTGCAATAGTTTCACAGACACACAGATCAGTTGGCAGTCCACAATTCGGACAAACTCCGCCTTCGTCGCTCACTCAGTAATTTACTCCTTACATATTTGTATGATAAAGTCAATATGGTACCATCCGCCATATAAGTACTCCTTCACTAGGTTTCTACTCACCGTTAAATCACCTTGTTTGGGCAACAGTAATAGCACAGTATCCGCTGGTATTTCCAATGAAATGGTTGGCCGGATTCTTGTAGTGGATGCATTGAGTGCAGGCAAAGGTAGAAGGTCCAGCTCACGTGATTCCATAGGCTGTGGTCCCCGTACAGTTGCCGGAGTTTTCGAGAATCATGACATAGACTGCCGAATAATCCGAGCAGAGGCCCTCAAAACTGTCGGGCAACTTCGCAAGTTCGAACACATCGCGATCAGCGCGATGACAATGGACCTTCCCACAGTGCAACGAATCACCTCATTGTGGCGACATTCTCGCTTAAGGGGAAAAGTAATTATCGGCGGACCGATTTCGAGTGATCCGAAGAGCGCTCTTGAGAATACAAGACCGGACGTGTTAGTTGTTGGTGAAGGTGAGCTCACATTGGATGAACTTGTTCGAGAGGGGTTCTTTGAGGAGTTCATTGACCTCTCTGGAATAAAGGGAATCTGCTACTGGGATAATGGCTCTCCTGTTGTTACAAGTCGCAGAGAGTATCTCACATCCGATGAAATGCGCAAGCTGGGGCCGTCTACATCGAGGATTGTTGACTACGCTGCATATGCAGCAAGTAGAGTCTATGTGGAGGTGGTCCGTGGTTGCTCCAACTTCAGAAGAACCAGAGTTGAGCTGCCGGATGGTCGCGTTTGCAGAGAGTGTGGAGGCTGTGACGCGGAGGATGCTGTGGTCAGGCTGGATTGTCCAGAATCAATACCTCCAGGTTGTGGCTTTTGCAGCGTTCCGAGTACATGGGGTCCACCTCGAAGCAGGCCACCCGACATTGTGATTGATGAGGTCAGGGAGCTCATTTCATTGGATGTGCATCGCATAGTGCTTGAGGCCCCTGGCTTTCTTGATTACATGCGTGGCAGTCCTCCGGTGACAACGCCTTGTCACCCTCCTGCCAATGTGGCCGCCATCAAGGAACTACTTGAAGGACTTGCTGAAATCCCTCAGGTATCAACTGGTTTGGTTCACATTGCAATCGAGAATATCAAGGCATGTCTGTTCACCAGAGAAGTTGCAGAGGTCCTGTCAACATACCTCCCTTCTTCTTCACCGAATATCGGACTTGAGACTGGCTCCGAAGATCATAGTCGACTGATCGGAAAATGCGGCACTCCGAATGACGTTGTTAGGGCTGTAAAAATATCCCGCGAATATGGAATGACCCCCTACATCTACTTCATCTACGGACTACCTGATGAGACCCCTGAAACGGTGAACGCGTCCATCCGCATGATGAAAGAACTGAGCGAAGCGGGAGCAGAACGGATAATTCTCTATGGATTCAGAGCGTTACCCGGTTCGGCCTTTGAGTCGTTTCCAGAACCGTCTCCAAAAGATCCGCTTGGACAGAAGATGAGAGAGGCGGCTCTCAAGATCAACCGAAAGAAGAAGACGGACTATGTGGATGAAACGATTCGGTGCATAGCAGCGGAACCCTCTTGGTCACGACGCGGTTATACAATTTACTATCCGCTAGGTGAGGGTCCCATCATCACAGCACCCGGTGGATTCACATCTGGAACCATTGTAGACATCAGAATCACGGAAGTACTAAGTGAGGGTCTTCTTCTAGGAGAGGTTGTCAGAAACGAGAAGAGCAAGTGAAACACACGCAAAACTTCATATTGACCACCAAATGACAAAGTGTAGGTGATCCGACATGGTGTATGTCTGCCACAGCTGCAAGAAAGAAGTAACCCCTGAAGGTCTTAAGACTCTGCCAGGAGTAAAATGTCCATTCTGCGGAGCTCGGATTCTCTACAAGGTTCGTCCCCCCGTTGTGAAGCGAGTAAAAGCCGATTAGTCCAAGGCTACTCTTTCACATCCTATTCTACGGCTTGAAGACAAGATAAGCCGCAGCAAGTATCGATGCCAGAAAGACGAATACAAAACATGCAGATATTAGCTTCCTCTTTAGTGCGTATCGCATTCTAGTTATCCTCTCCAATGAGTATTTTTCCAAGCATTGTAATGCTCTCCAATCCTCTTATCTCACCATCGAACAGGGGCACCTCTGTGAAATCAAAATCATTGAACAGGTCCTTGATGTCTACAAGATTTGACTGTTGCATCGTCCGACGTTTGCTACAGAAGGCACAATCTGGGTTTGGTGGAATGAGTTGATTAACAATGATGTTTGATGCAGGGAAATTGAACTGACCAAGGCTAGACAGAAGTCGCTGAGTCTCAAATACAGCCATTGCTTCCGGTATCATGACCACCACGAATTGAGTGAGGTTAGGATTGGATAGCTTCTTCCGAGCGTCTTCGATTTTGTCCTTTGTCTGTTGAAGTTTTTCCCATGAGGTATCTTCATCCTGACCGCCTCCAAGTAGTGCCTTGAAGCTGGACATGTAAGAGCTCAATCTCTGTCGCATTGTGATGAGCTTTCCCATCCAGCTGTCTAGCAGCTCAGGCATCTCAAGCAGCTTGAGCGTGTGCCCGGTCGGAGCAGTGTCAAAGATGACTCGATCGTATGATTGGTCATCAAGGAACTCAAGCATCTTTCCAAACGCCATAGCTTCATCACTGCCCGGGGGTGACATACCGGAAACATCGCCAAGCAATTCTGTTGCCATTGAAGCCTCAGGACCAAGCCCACCAGAGCCCAAGGCTTCCTGAAACTCCTGCATTCCTTTCTGGGTATTGATTTCCATACCCCAAAGCTTATCGATGCCCTCAATGGGCACGACTTCTCCCCCTGCTAGGTTCTGGTCAAAGCTATCACTGAGGCTGTGGGCTGGGTCTGTTGATAGCACGAGTGTTCGATATCCATTGCGTGCTGATAAAACCGCCATTGCACCGGCTGAGCTGGTCTTTCCAACCCCGCCCTTCCCTCCGGCCATTATTGTTTTGATGTCATCATTGAAAATAATATCCTTAAGTGTCATACATTCCTCTCCAAAGAGAACCGTAGGGGAAATACTCCCGCATCTTTGATTCATCCTTTTTCACTGAAAAAGAATTCGACGGGGTCCTTACCTCCTTCTGGCGGTGTTGAGTTCCATCAGTCATACCCTTTCTACAAGGAAGTTCACAATCACACGTCCCGCTTCAGAGATGTTCTCTATGAACTCCATGACTTCTTTTGCATCTGCACCCTTCCTAGCTATGTACTCAAGCGACGAATTAGGAAGCCTGAAGTGTTCGCAGACGATATAGGCCACACCCTCAGCCTCTATCTCTCTTGTCTTAACAGAAACATCTATGCGCTTCTTGTGAAGGTACTCGTGTGCAACCTCATGGACCAACACAGCGAACTTCTCGTTGATACTCCGTCTGCTGTCAATGAGCACCTTTCCCCCTAGTGAAAGCCCCTCAAGCATCTCCCTCAGTTCAGTAAAGTCAACTTCAAGACCGTGCTCCTCGCAGAAGCAAATCATAGCGTCCAGAAAGGGTTCCGCATAATCTCCCTCTAGGTCAGGCATCCCAGTATCAAGGAGGGCTCCCTCGATCTGAGAGAGGTCATACACTGGAAGGGCAAGGAAACCGACCATCTTCTGAGGTGTTATCATCCCGTTCTGCCCTTTCTTGAGAGTTCTCAGTAGGCTGTTGGACGTTGCTTTGGTTGTGCTCTATCGTTCAAGTTGGCTGTGGATACGCAACATTCTTTGTTATGGCATCATAGAGGTCCCCGATTGGAGTCTGCAAGTGCCCGTCCTCCTGAAGCCAGACACCTTGAGCGTCCCAGTCTGCTATTCTAGGAACGCCGTTAGGCCAGTATTGCCCCGTCCAAGTTCCATTCGTGATGCAGACCAAGTCATTCGAAGGTCCATATCCAATGTAAAGGAAGGTTAGATCGTTGAAGTAGATGTGAAGATAGAGGTCGAATGGCATTCCATCATAGAAATCATCAGGGTGGGTGTCTGCATCTTCCATCGCCCCAATCCCGTCATCAACCAAGGACCCGCTCAAGAGTTCCCAATCCTCAACGGAGATGCTACCCTCTCCGACGATCTCACCCCACGGCGCAAACATCACCTTTATGCTCACCGCTCCCCCCCCAAACCTCACCTCCACAGCGTCGACAAATGCGGAGCTACTGAACTGCCTATAGTATTCATTCAGGTTGACGTTGACAAGAGTACAGTTGCACATCCACAATAGGACTGCGTCATCACGTCTGCTCTCCACGTAGTCTGCGCTGTAGGGTCCGTAGGGCGATTCCGGGTTCCATCTGCTGGCGCTCATTGGGATGGAGCCAAAAAGACCGCTGAGTGCAACAATTGTTCCGGTGATAGCAATTGCCACTACAAGGCAAGCTGCTACAATTTTCCTACGCGAGGGCGGAGTAGTATCAAACATATGTATCCACTCCCCAGTCTGACTCCTCAGTATAGCATCGAGGCCTTATAACGCCAATCAATCAAGCGCGTTTCCTATGATGATCATATCCCAATCCATGATTCACTCTAACCTCTCATAGTTGGACCTGCAGTGGTTGTCGCCAAGCTCAGGCTTTGGAAGGAGCCCCGTGAGTTGACCTAGCAAATCTTGCACACCGTTCACAACACGCCCCAAACGTTCTTGAAGGTGACTGCGTTTATTCACAGGACCCGCATTGAGCTTGCCGCAAGTAGAAACCACCGTTGCACAGTTTCCATCCACCATTCTCAACCTGATGGGTATTGAGATACCGGAGGGACTACCATCTTCTGACCAGGAGATAGTCAGACGATTCAATCCAAAGTCTGTTGTCCTGATCATGATTGACAACTTCGGCCTATTCGAGGCCGTTGTTTACAAACCAGAAACCTTGATCAAGAACATGGAAGCACTCGCACTTCTAGGAACAGATGACCCATACGCGGTTCCATTGATTAGCAGAGTCTTGAGGGGACCTGCCCCGGGCAGCGGCTTTCATCTCATTGAACACGTGAAATCATCTGGGAAAGTCACCCGTGTGATATGCCACAAGGATGACATGGCCGTGTTTGGTTTTGACCCTAGCTACACAATTGGTATTCGCAAGGACATGGACGTCTATATTGAATCCACCAAGAATATCTTCAAGAGCGAGCTGCTCTACATGCACTTCTTGGACTTTGAGAGCCTTTACGCCCAGTACGGCCATAGAACTCCACCTAAAACCCTATTGGAGAAGATAGTGAGACGAACTGACAACTGGATCAAGGTTCTGGCTCGACAAGCGAGAGATGATACGTTGTTTGTTATCATTGGCAACCATGGGCGAAACCCTATTCCCTTGGGCTACGAAGGCAAGCTGGCTGAATGGCGGACTGCCAATGCTCCAATTGCGATAATGTTCCAGAAGAGGGCTGATTTATCAGAATAATATCGGGATTCCGAACACAATTGCGACGCCACCTATTAGCACACAGAGTCTCCAGAATTCAATCCGCTTTGCAATCCTCAGAAGAAACTCCATTGAAGCCAGTCCAGTTACGAAAACAATGATCTCCATTAGGATGAGGTCTACTATTGGAATAGTTGGCAACACTGCACTTCCTGTAAGAAACTCAACGGCCAGAATTCCAATCACCGCAGGTACACTAATGAGAAAACTGAACCGTAGCGCATCTTCCTTGTCCACTTTTTGCATGAGTAAGGTCGATATGGTCACGCCCGACCTGCTCAGACCTGGCAGAACCGCCAATCCCTGAATGAGACCAGTCACCGAGGCCTCTTTGTCCGTTACCTTGCGCTCTGTATCTTCAGTTTCACTGCTATCTGCAGTTCTAGTGGGAAGATACAAAATGACCGCTGTAACGAGCAGGAGCGCCCCCACAAGGATATTGATTAGTTCTCCGTGGAAAACCTGAAGGCTCGTCTTCAAGAACCAATAGATTGGAAGAGCTGTTACTGCCGTACACAATGTGGCTATGAGAATCGTACGCGACAGATCTCGGTTCCTAAGTGAAAGAATATCGAACATGAGCCTTGGATATCTGACCACTACAGCAGCTGCTGTTCCAAGGTGTAACCAAACCACAATCGTCAATAGGTCCCCCTGTGGAATCGAACCGAAGTTGTAGAGGAATAGGATTACCTGTCCTTCGCTGCTTATGGGAAGCCATTCTACGAGACCTTGGATTAACGCTACAATGAGCTGCCACAATTCCATATGTATGGTCCTCAGGTCCTGTCACGTAGTCCCCAAGACTTAAAACTGTCCATACAGCCCGAGCATCCGAAGTCGAGGTGCACTAGATGGTCCTTGATAGAAAGAGATACCTCACACAGGAGCTGGCCAACCTTACACAGATGATAGAAGAGCACTTCCGTATTGCTCTTTCCGCAAACAAGATAGTTGCCAATGGGCTGGCAGAGTGGCTTGAAAACAAGAGCCCTGTTTCGCCGGATGATCTATCCAAGATCACAGCCCTTGAGGAAAAGGGTGATGAAATCAAGAGACAAATACTCAACGAACTTGCCAGTGCCAACTCAATCATACATAGAGAGGACCTATTGCGTCTTGTGCATTATAATGACAAGCTTGTTGATGGTGCAGAAATCGCATGCTACCACCTTGCGGCTGTTGCCGATTCATGGGTTCCGGAAGGCGAGCTCAAAAAGAAGCTTACCGAGATGGGACGTCTTGTCCTCTCCATTGTTAGCACACAAAGAGAGGCTGTACGATTCCTCTCGATCAATCTGGAGAACTCACTGCAGCAGGCAGCCGAGATCTGCAAGATTGAGAAGCAGATTGACACTGTGCAGAGGGAAGTATTAGCACTGCTCTACGAGTGCGGAGTTGAAATCGAAAGGCTGCTCCACTGCCGAGACTTTGTAAATTCTCTTGAGGAAATCTCCAACCTCAGCGAGGACGCGGCAATCACGATCCGCAGTCTCTCACTGACTCTGAATATCTGAGTGGCTGGTGCTCTCTGTTGTCACAGAGCCCCGATTCAGTTGCCGTTGCTGATCTTGTCGGCGACAGGGCGATTGTATGGAATCCCGAACATGGTATGCAACTCTATAACAACGGCTATTTCGGACAGCCCGTAGGAATCCGGAAACCCAAATCTGCTGATTTTGACAAGCCTCTCGAGCTATCGCTTCTTGAATGCGCATATCTTATTGGGGCTGGTAGACTTGTTGTGAACGGTCCATCGGGACAATCACTCTCCTCCGAACAGATTGTAGAGATTGGATTCGCCGGTGACCCTGAATTCCGTGACCGACTTCGAGTTTACAGCCAATTGCGTGACAAGGGATACGTTGTTCGTCCAGGTCTCAAGTTCGGAACCGACTTTGCTGTTTATGAAGAGGGTCCTGGAATAGACCATGCACCGCTGATTGTTCATGTCATTCCGCAGAGAAACGGTGTTGTTCCGCTCGATATAGTCAGGGCTGGACGTTTGGCGACAAGTGTCAAGAAGAAATTCATCATAGCTACAATCAAGGAGAATGGGGAAATCGCATACTATTCCTTTGTCTGGCACCGACCATGAGATTGAGCTAGAAAAGGTCATAAGGTCGGGCTGCAGACATCAGACAGTTCACGAGGGAACCTCACATGGCAGATAAAGCTGAGAACGCAAAAGCCTTTGGTGCAATACTGGCACAAGCTTGGGAGCATACTCCCTCCTTCATCTGTAGTAATGATGAGTACATCTACTGTCTCTTTCCCGTAGATGACACCAAGGAAACGTGGATTGAGGCCTCTATTACATTTCCTGACGGATCTCTTGATAAGAAAGAAATCCCGCCAATCAAGGCCATTGCGCTGCTTGTAGAGGAGTTGAAGGTACTGCCAACGTATGGTGTGGAATGCATAGTCACTTCGAAAGGTAAGCTTGATGAGGCCGCATCAAAGCTTGCAGCTCTTCTCTAGCTGGCATCATTTGATTCCTTTTGGAACCCCCCCGGGAGAGGCAGAGTACGAATGGATGAAGAGTCAAAAGTCTGCCCGTCATGCGGGTCAACTGTGCCAAAAGGCCGATTTTGCAGAGACTGTGGACGCACACTCTCTTCTCAAGATGATTATACCCCCGAATCAATAATGGTGGTTCCAATAGAGTCACCAACTGTTTCGTCAGGCAAGCCGCGTTTTCCAACATTCGGATTTCAGATTGG
>JAUVHR010000044.1 GCA_030593165.1 Candidatus Thorarchaeota archaeon | reverse complement strand
CGCTGGAGTTAAACAGGAGTCAACGAAAGGGGACGCGGATAGAATACGACGACGCTGAGCTGGAAACCTCGTTAGCTCGAATTGGTGAGGTCATCACTGCAGTCGAGGCGGAGATCATTGAGATTGACCAGAATACAGCGGTCGCATCTCTAGAGTTGGAGCGACAGAAAGGCATTCGAGATGTCGCCGTATCCCTAGAGCCCCTAGGACTGGATCCAAGTCTAATCGGAACAACAGAATTCACTTTTACGACTGCGGGTGTTCTTCCCTCAGGAAATGTCAGTCGACTTGAATGGAGCATTGTAGAGGTCACCGAGCGGGCTTTTGCATTCAAGTCCATCCAACTGAAACGAGGTGTCGCAGTATGCAGTCTCACAGTTCCAGTTGACCTCAAGGACGCAGTTCAGCGAATCCTCTCTGCTCTAGGGTTCGAGTCATTCGAGATTACTGAAGAGTCCGAAGGGAAGCCACATGTTATTGAGAGTCTGGCCACGACACGAATAGCTGAGTTGGAGTCAGAACTAGAAACATTGAGTGCTCGAAGAGAATCAATAGCTAATGAATGGGGGTCTAGAATTCTCAGCTCTTGGGAAGCCATGGAGATTGAATGCACTCGGATTGAGGCTCGGTCTTTCTTCGTCTACACAGAACACTCAGTCAAGCTCTGGGGTTGGATTCCCGATGGCACTCAGGAGAAACTGGAAACCCTTCTGAGAGGGCGAGCTGGTTCCGCGCTTGAAGTTACATTCGATCATCCAGACTTCGCGGACCTTGATTCTCCAACCTACCTGGACAATCCATCAATCATGAAGCCGACAGAGGATGTTGTCAAAGCCTTTGGAGTACCTTCAAAGCACGACCTTGACCCCACAAAGATACAGTGGCTCTCATTCCCACTCATATTCGGTCTGATCTTTGCAGATGTCGGCCAAGGCTTTCTAGTCCTATTGATTGGATTATTCGCACTAAGGGCAAAAAGGAAGGGCGATGATTGGGGCGAGATTCTGGGTTATATTCAGAGTGGCGCTCAAGGACTCATCATGATGGGTATCTTCGCTATGTTAGGCGGCTTTCTCTTTGGCAGCTTTTTTGGAGCCGAGACCGTTGTTGAACCGCTGTGGCCTATCTTCGCTCATTCCATCAATGGAGAGCACAACGCGTATCGTACGATTCACATGCTCAAGCTCTCAATCGAGATTGGAGCGATTCACATCTCTATGGGTATCTTCCTGAGCTTGTACAACAAACTGAAGCACAGGGAGTATCGCGAGGCAGTGGTTTCACTTTCATACCTCTGGCTATACCTTGGATTCGTCAACCTTCTCTTCGGTGTGAGCTACAGTAACATCAATGCTTGGTTCAGTTCATCTGGGACTGTCAACCTATGGCTTCCCATTGTTGGCATTGGTGCCGGGACTGGAAACAACGGAATATACCCACTTCTCCCCCTTACACCCCTTGTTTTCACGATTGTCGCTTTTGTTTTGCCCTTTATCATCATGACGGTGACCTCCTTCATGGGCAAGATGGATGGAGTTGTCCACTTCCTTGAATCTGCAATAGGAATGGTCAGCCACACTGTCAGCTATGCACGAATCTTTGCACTGAACATGGTCCACATGATTCTCAGCAGTATCTTCATGGTCAACCTTCCTGCTATCATCACTATTCCCTTCGCACGTACAGTAGTATTCGGCGTCGAGTTGATCCCCGAAGGGGCTTACTTGCCTCTGCTTGGTGCAATCATAGGCTCGCTTCTTGTTGGCCTTTTGGAGGGTCTTCTTGGATTCATGCATACACTCAGGCTGCATATGGTGGAATGGTACAGCAAATTCTATCATGCCGGAGGGACAGAGTTCAAGCCCTTCAGTATCAAGAGACTGCATACTGTTTCAGTGGTTCCCGCAGAGGTCGCCACCAACTACCCGGTGAGCTAGACTACTGTGTGCCGCCCTGATAGAGGGCTATGAGCTCTTGATCAGCCTTGTACGAGGGATCCTGGTCTCGTTGCAGACGCGCTCTATTATCCCAAACGCCTCTGGCTAGGAGGTCTGCTACCTTGGCTCTACTATCAACAGTCTGCGCGGCCTGTGAGTCGCCGACGCTCTGGAACACCTTAGCAGCAACCGTGTAGTTACCGACAGCTTCTCTTAGAAGGTCGCTGGCATCTGAGTAGTGCTTCTGAGCAATGGAACGTTCACCCTTCTTGGAGTGAAATTCTGCCATGAAGTCGCTCTTTGCGCCCTCTAGTCTTGAGAGGTCTCCTTTGTATTTCATCACAACTCCCTGAAGTTGAGTGACCTGTGCTTCAATGTTGTTGCGTTTTCGAATCTCCTCGCCCTCCACGGTTCCAAGCTCACTACCAGCTGACGCAAACGACGCAATGGCTTGCTTGATTCTTGAAATGGCTGCATCATGTGCCTTGATGACCTTCTGGATAACGTCCTCGTCGTCGTATTTCAGTACTTCACTCTCGAGGCGTTGGAAAGTACTAGTTCTCTCAATCTGGGATCGGAATGCCCACTGTTCCGCTTGTCTGGCGAATAGCTGTGCCTCCGATGCAAAACCTGTGGCCAGAGCAAGCCTCCCAAGGTCCGTAAGCTCTGCAGCAGGCTCATCCTCGCCAATCACCTTGTAGTAGGTTGCGGCCTCCGCAGCGTGTAGATTCTCAAGAATACGTGAGAGAATGAACTTCACTCCCGGTGGAAGCTGCCCACTCACTTGGAACTGGATGAAATACTTCACATTGTTCAGGATGGCCAATGTCCTGTTCCTAAGTTTCGTGACTTCTTCATCCGCTGTTTCAAGGCTGAGTAAGATTCCCAGACTGGTCAGCGCCTCGCGTATTGCCTCAAGTGCGTCCACAGGACTCTTACCCAGTTGCTTGGAGGCTTCATCGAGCGCCTTGTTCACGTCTTCCACAAGGCCGGTCTTTCTAAGGTCCTTGGCGAATTCAATCTGTCCCTGAATGCTAGATAGGTCTACATCCTTCTTCGTCAGTAGTTCCTCTAGAAATGAGAAAATTCTCAGATTTTCCTTGATTGCCCCAGTGAGTTCTCTCGTCTTGGAGAGCTCCTCAGCCTTCTTCATATCGTCGAAGATCTCCTTGAGAGTAATCAGCGCTTCTTCTTTATTGTCAATGCTTAGCAGTTCTGAAAATGTCTGGACGGTAGCTTCTGCATGACAGAACATTGCCTGGGCCTTCTTGTGCTCCATGTCATTCTTAGATTGGTCGGCGTTGCCTTCGAGTGCTGTTACCTTTCTAAATGCCTTTTCAGCTCGACCAAAAGCTTCTGAGGAGCTCATGTAGAGCTTGGAAGCATCTTCTAGGTTTCCAGCTCGCATCTGAGCATCCGCGATGTCATTATAGGTCATCGCTAGGTAGACCTCACTCAAACCTGAAGTATTCCTCTTCCATGATGTGAGGAGTTCCATCCTTGCCTTGTCGTACGCCTTACTTTTCTTCATGTGTGGAATGGCTTCATTATAGAGGCTTGTGGCTTGTTCGAAAATAAACGAGCTCAGGATATCACGCCAGATGAGTTCGTCAAATGGATTGAATGCCTGTCTAAAAGAGCTCTCAAGACCAATCAACTCGTTCAGGAACTCGTCATAGAACTCGGCCTCTGCAAGCTTATTCTTACCGAGAATCTCCGCGAGTTCGCTCTTCTCGGTTTCTTTGTTCTCACTTATCAGACTGTGTGCCTTATAGCCCAACGCGACGCGTCTCAGTTTTTGTGTACCATCAATCTTCAGTGGGATTGCTGCAAATGGTTTCTCTAGCATGGTGTAGACACCTGCAAGATGATTGGCAGCAGATTTGATCTTGTCAGTGTGTTCTCCTTCGACAAATGGTCCGCTCACTGCAGCTGCCTGATGGAGCCATGACATGGTTTTCGCCATCCAGACATCTGCAAGACTCTTCTGCATGTGAACAATCAGTTGTTCTAGAGCTTGCTCGAGTTGCTGCTTGGTTTCATCCTCTGCACTATTAAGCCGGTCTCTTAGATAGCTTATGTCAAACTCATCCCCCATAATCTTCTCGCCAAAAGTAGCAATACCTTGGTAGAGTTCAGTGAAGGCATCATGCATGGCGATGCGTTTCTTCTCTATTTCTTCCTTTTCGTCGACATCGTGCAGCGCAAACTCCCTGACAGCATCCTGAGCCTTGATATTCAGCTCGAAGAGTTGGCGAGTATGCACAGTTATTCCAGCCATGTCGATTTCTTTCTGTTTCTTCCCACCGATGATATTTGACACTCAAAGCAACCTCAGATACGCGATTTCATCTAAGATGCTGGGCTCATCTACTTAAGAATACCTAGTTCTATGAAAAACAGAATCGTTGGAGTTGCCCGGCTGCTCCCATCTAGGTGAGCCTAAGCCTTCTAATCTTCATCTAGTGCTCGAAACTTAATCTTCCGGCCATCTCGGTACTTGACAACGTGGCCCTCTTGAACGAGCCTGTTCAGAACTTCACTTGTTCGTGACCTTGACTTGCCCCATTTGTCTGCAAGCTCACTTGCTGATAGTCCCTTATCTGCCCTCGGCACCAGACCAAATAGTCTATCCCAGCTTGCATCTCGTTCAATGCAACTCTTGCTGTCTGAGAATATCTCATACTGTCCAGCTTCGGGAAGCGGGATTCCCGTATTCTCAGAGGGCCGCAAGTGCGCTGTTAATGCGGCAACAGTCTCAGTTAAGTCGAGAACGGTCTTACGTAGCTCCGTTATCTCTTCCTTTAGATTCTGTACCTCTGAATCCTTTGCCATGATCTCTTCCCCTTAGAATTCGTACCCCATCTTTGCTTCAAGGTAATTTCGACATTTCTTCTTCTTCTCGTGCACGTGTGCGCATTCAGCCACATCGAAGTTCAATTCTCTCACTGGAGCGTACTGTTCTACTCCTTCTATGTCAGCAGATGAGCCAAGAGTCGATACTTCGGTGAGTATCTCTTCGGCTTCCGACGTTAGAGGATTGGCTGCACTCTCATCAACAGATTTTTCACTAATCTCTTGAGGGGTATCCGATGCAGCTAACTCGTAGTCGCGTTTCTTGAAGCTCATTATATTTTCAAGGATCTCTTTCGTCTCTTTAGAGCATGGTGAGTCCTTATGTTGGTATGCCATGATAATCAGTCCAGTCCGTCAACAATAATCAACAATCAACAATAATCATCAATTGCATATAAAGCTTGTGTCACAACGCTTCTGAGGCGAGGGACCGCACAAATGTCACCTAGACTGCCTCTCCTCAGGTTCCTTCTCTCGCAATTCCAAACTAGTATCCTAGGATTTCTCGCACATTAGCTTCGACATCCTCTGGTTTTACAAGCGTAACAAAGCCTGCAGCTTCTCCCAAGACCTGTTTTGCAGCTTCATGATGCTCGGCAGGAACTATCACAAGTACCGGAATGTCGTTAGTCTTAGCTGAGTAGAGCAGATCGTACGGTGTTGTCGTTCGCACAGGATGATCCTCACCCTCTCTGGACTTACGAAACGGAGGTACCATTTTGTGCAAATAGCCTACTATGAGATCGACATCACCAGGCTCCAGATGAGCCGCATTCTTACCATGTGTGTCCCAATCATTTGCCAAGGGAAGCGTTCCAAATCCATTTGCCACCAGTCCTGTTAAGAGAGAGGAATCTGTTCCGTCGAAATAACCAATAGTCTTCATTTTTCAGTACCACTATCATATCAGGCAATTTAGGCTAATAACCTTTCATATCAAGATGATACTTTCACGCTATGCTCGTCATTAGCAAGTGAACGCGCGAACGTCATGTAGCCGGTGTGACCAACCATCCAAGTTGTCGGACGAGTCTTGTTCTCTCTTACCATTATCTCTCTCATGAGAATCTCAAGCGTCTTAATCATACCCCAGCGACCACTCTCTCCAAGGGCCTTGCAGGTCTTCATGACTTGTTCGATGGTCGGACTATAGCTGGCCAGGAAGTGACTTGGTTTGAGTGCTTGATGCACTTCATCTTCAAGCAGCCACGGAGTGGCCAAGTCAAGGACGACTGCGTCAACGTCCGACTCCTCGATCCCCTCTATGATATCCTTATGGTGCATTGTGATTCTATCCATTGAGGCGTGTTTTTCGAGGTTCTTCCTTGCACCGTCGTACATGTCCTCTCTAATCTCGTATGTGTAGACATGGCCTGTCGGACCGACTGCACGCGAGAGAATCCAAGTGAGCGAGCCGGACCCAGTGCCAGATTCTACCACTCTTGACCCTGCACAGATACCTGCCTCAATGAGTATTGTACTGGCGTCCTTGGGATAGATAATCTGAGTGTTTCGACCCATAGAGATCTGGATGTCTGTCTGACTCGGCTTGTGAACTTGAAAGACGATGCCCGAGTGGCTCTTCACCTTCAGACCATAGGGACGGCCAATCAAATCATCGAAGTCGATAATACCCTTGTTTGAGTGAAACTTTTGTCCGGGGATCACCTTCCTAATCCAATTCCTCTTTGCATCAAGAAAGATGAAGACGTAACTACCGTCCTCGATTGTTTCGGTTATGGTTTCAGAATAACTGGGGGTGCGGTTTTGAGTCTTGCTAGTCCTCCCATCGTCGAAGGATATTGTGTGGACGGTTCGAATGGGGCCCCACAGACAAGACTTATCCGGGTTCAACCTTTGAAACGGTAGGAGGAAGTCAATTGGACAAGCGCCATCCAGAAGATGAACCTCTCTCGGAAGAACCGCACGCAAATGCCGAGAGCACTGACATGCCGATCGAGCTGATACCAAAGTTGGTACTCGGATACCGCCCACTGGTTCGTGAGTCCCCCGATCTGCATGTGGACCTCAGTATTGGAATAGTCCTAGGAAGATCCAACTCCTTTCACAGGAAGTATCGCGAGTCTGGCCTCGGTATGATTGGTGCCGTGTGTGAGACCACTGACGATGCACTCACGTCGCTTCTTGGCATGCCGGTGAGCTTGGACCTTGTCAGTCCACACGTGATTTTTGTTGCCGGGAAACGAGGTTCTGGGAAGAGCTATACACTGGGTATCATTGCAGAGGAACTCGCGAGAGCAATGGAACGGAAGGAGATTGAGGTCGCTGCAGTGGTCATAGACACAGTCGATGTATTCCGACAGGCTGTTGAACCAAACACAGATCAGGGTGACCTTCTACAACGATGGGGCCTTGAGGCTAAGGGATTCCCAATTGCAGTCTACATTCCAAGGCGGACCTACAACGGCCTTCCTGAGGATGTTCGCAAGAAAGCCCGGTTGTTTCCCCTTGCAATAAGTCCCTGCGAGCTTTCAGCATCCGATTGGGGTTATGTTCTTGAGAAAGGCGGTCAGTTCAGCACGACAATGGAGAATCTTATGGGCGACATGATTGACTCCTTGAAGCGTGGGTTCACAGATGAGAGCGGAGAACGAATCGGCCACAATCGTGACTACAGTATCGAGCAGATGATTGCGGTCATTGAGATCAACCCTTCAATCACCGAGCTCTACCAAATGTCAACGAGAACTGCGATGATTCAACGACTACGCAGAGCGCAGCGTCTAGGGATATTTCACCCTGGAGGCGCTAGCGCACAGGACTTGGCCGTTGCTGGTCAGATTACAATCATTGATGTTGCACCACTTGGCTCCGATGCTGAAACAGTACTTGCCATTCTCACTAACATTCTCTGTAGACAAGTGCTCACCTATCGAATGGCATGGACCGACGATGGCGCCAGTGCAAGGGAAGAGCTTCCACCAACCTGGTTGATTATAGATGAGGCACATACGCTCGTTCCACGTTCCGGAAACACTCCTGCTAAGAGTGCAATCGTGGGATATGCAAAACTGGGCCGAAGGTTCGGCTGCAGTCTCGTTCTCTGCACTCAGCAGCCTTCCGCGGTGTCAGATGATGCAATTTCACAGGCTGACATCATTCTATCACATGCACTGTCCCTTGACAGCGACATTCGTGCGCTACAACAGAGAGCACCTGCGGTGTTGCCTGAGGCGTTCCGGGACAAGATGTTCATCAGTAGTCTTCCAAGAGGAGTTGCAATTGCCCTCGATCAGACGACCGATAACAAACGTGGCTTCTTGGTGCAGATTCGTCCCAGATTGTCACAACATGGGGGAACTGACCGTCTATCAAGCATGTTTGAGGCTGCAAGGATCATGCCCACAGATGACTTGCTTGGTGTAGAAGATATTGAGGAAGGACCAGAGCTTGGTCCTGCCGAAGAACTGGGGGTTTCAGATGTACCTTCAACCACTGAAGACGATGCCTCTCACGATAGTGTCCCTGAGGCGACAGGTTCATCTGTGAAACTCAGCAGAGAAGACTGGGAGCAAATGGAAGAACGGATGAGAGACTATGTGAGTGACCTGTTCGAGCGCGAAAGACAACCGGTGACAATTACGGATGAATCCTCCCCTGCCGTTGTTGAAGCACTGCCAGAGGACCCAGAACCGCATGCGGAGGCTCCCATAGAGCTGCCAGAGGCCGCGACACCAGAAGACGCCCTTAGAGGAATCGATCTTCGGGTGAAGCAGTTCGGTAAATTGTCGCAATCTCTCCTTTCTAAGGCAGTTGCACGAAAGGCTCTGTATTCAAGAAGCTCCCATACATTCCTGTTCTCTCCTAGCCCCAAGCAGCGTGAGGTTGTGATTGTGGAACGGACCAAGGTTCAACCCGATGAGATTGTCAGACAGGTTCTAGGTCGGCTCATGGCATCAGGGATGGTTGCAGTAGGAGTCACCTACGAAGATGGTTTCACTTTCATTCACTTGCAGAAGCAGGACACCAAAGCAGTGGTAACGCTGGCAAGGAGTGGTTCCTCTATCAGTGTGGGAGTAGTAATCGCAGGAATGGACTCAAAGACAGTATCTACTCTAGCTCATACATCCAAACTGCCTTGAGCATCAGACTCTGCTGCATGCACCTAACCGCGTAATGCCGAAGGTTATAAGCCCATCCGGTCGAGTGGCTTTCTGGTGCATATATTGACAAAGGCTGACATTCGTCCTCCCGTTAATATCAAACTCGAGTCGTTGGACGACCTAGTTCGTATGCTCGTTTTTGGCTCTCCCAGAGACCGTCCAGCCAATCTGCTGCATTTTGAGCGTGATGGCAAGCATATCTATGGAAATTTGGTGCCCAATCACGGTTACTACGAGTACTATGGTCTCCCACTCTGGATCTATGTTGAGTCCGACATTCCTCCGGATGGCAAGTTTATCGCCTATCATTCTAGACCTGAAGAGAAAGTTGACATTGTGGATAAGATGGAATCTGAGCCAATGGTTGCCTATCTATCAATCATCAAGCTCGCCGAGCCTCTTGAAATCCTTGACTTCTAGGCAGGGTTTCCGCCCTGTTCTACACTCTTTTCTTTCCTGACCAGAATGTCTGACGTTTCTGCCGCCACCGGTTCAAATCAGTGACTACGAGACCATGGTCGAATGCGAGTTCCTTGTGAACAAGCGTATGAATATCCATCCACTCTGCGGCTGCTGCATCGTCGCCTGCCACAACATCCCCCTCTACAGGTCTTCCAACAAACACTACAGTCACAGTATGTCCTCGAGGGTCTCTTTCAGGATCACTGTACACTCCTAGAATATCCTCTAAAGCTACGGTAATGCCGGTCTCCTCTTTCACCTCTCTAACCGCGGCATCCTCAATGGATTCTCCGTATTCCACGAAGCCCCCAGGAAGCGCCCATTTTCCCTTGAAGGGGTCTCTTCCTCTTCTTACTAGAAGCAGGCGGTCTCCATCGACAACCACAACGTCAACTGCAGAATTTGGATTCTTATACAACTCAATAGATCTCCCGGGATGATGCTCGGACGTAGTTAGCGCTCGTGACAGCTGCAAAGAGTAGGAATGCTAGCCAGATGATTAGAGTTTCCATAAGCTTGGTCTTGAAGAAGAGCTCGACTGCAAGGAATAAACCAACTATGAAGATATTCGACTTTCCACCCATGGTGCTATTATCCTCAACCTTCAGTCCCTTCTTCACAAGTATCATGATGACTACAATCCCCATTGAAATCCAGTTGATATAGCTCGTGAAGAGGTACGACATGTCGAGAAATCCAATTGTGAAGAATGGCGTTTGTAATGGCGGCAAGTAGAGACTGATGAAGATTAAGAATATGATTAGTTCTCCTGCCCTAATCCATCGAGTGGGGGGATTAGTGTAAACCGTTTCATAAACACCCCTATCATACTCACTTGCGGCGAAAAAGATGAAGTACACGGGAGCACCGAAACTAAGCGAGTTCACAAGACATTGAGCAACTCCATAGACAACAACAATCCAGAAGTCATTCCAGGATGCTACGATTGTCTCCCAGATTACAAGATACTGTGGCAGGAATTCTATCATAACAAACCATGGCAGAATCAATAGTGCGATTGCCACAAGTACCGCCAGCACCCCCGCAACCTTTCCTCCTCCCAGTTTCCCCACACCAACAGTGTAGAAGAGATAAACCGCAACATACAATCCCCCAACTATGGCGAGGAACGGTGTTGTGATTGGCAAGACAAAAAAGACGAGTACAAACATAGCGTTTGTCCCATAGAACACTCGCCAACGAAGTGGAACGGCACTAGTAGTCGCACTAGTCATTTGCACAGTATTGGCGAACTTGTACCTCTGAAAGTAGATGATTCCTACCCAGGGTACCGAGAACACGGCTGGTACTGCGATGTAATTGAAGAGAAGGTTGAGAAAAGGGTCCACGAATGGATCGAGCTGTAGATTCAGGAATAGGATTAGGATGAAGAAGTAAACTGGACCAAAGATGGCCAGCAATACAACGGTGACACGTGTCATCAACCAATCTGGCAATCCCTTACCTCAGCAGAAGGCAATCGCCCACATTGATATAAGTGTACATTACTTTGCAGGTCTGGGAAGCGAGAACTTTGGTCTACAAGAGGAAACTCTCCGCCGCATCCTTTGTGAGGAAGACACGCCTGATTATCGGTCTTGACTTGACTCTTGATACATCTAGTATCGTAGCTTCAAAGATGCCAGCCGAGCGAGACCGGCTCGAGAAGGAAGCGAAACGAATAATCTCCGAGACTTGCGAATATGCTGTCGCTTTCAAGTTCAACAGACAGCTCGTCCTCCCTCTAGGTCTATTTGATGGTATTCCGCGACTCATTGATGCAATCCATGATGAAGGTCTTACCGCTATTATGGACTGCAAGATCAACGACATCGGAAACACGAATGAGTGGATTGCTAGGTACTACTTCGATGCTGGATTTGATGCAGTCATTGCCAATCCCTTAGTAGGCTGGGAAGGCGGACTTGATTCGGTGTTTCAGCAGGCTCGAAACAGACAGAAAGGCGTTGTCACGTTATGCTATATGTCACATCCGGCTTCAACTGAGGGCTATGGATTAGATGTGGCCATCGATAAGAAGAACTCAGAGCCCCTGTACATGACCTTTGCACGCCAAGCTCTGAAATGGGACGCTGACGGTGTGATTGTAGGAGCAACATACCCCGAGCGGATTCGTGAAGTCCGAAGGCTCCTTGGCGAAGAGGTTCCTATCATCAGTCCCGGAGTTGGTACGCAAGGAGGTAGTGCTCGTGACGCTTTAGATGCCGGGGCCTCTTATGTGATAGTTGCCCGTTCTATTATTGGTGCAGAAGATCCCGCTGCTGTTGCATCTAAGATTGCATCTGATACTCGCTGAACGCATTCCATAATCGTTTTCGATACTTTTCAGAGCGATTTTCTGGTCTAACGCAGGGTCAGAAACAGATAAAGGCCCCATTTCTTCCACCCAGCGCGCACATGTAGTCTTGTGCTCACTAGCTCATATGGCGGGAGAGGCGGCATGGCAACGCCACTTCTAAGGAGCAAATGCATATGGCCTCAAACAAATCAGGTTACTCTTTTGCGACTTGGACTAGCTTCATTGAAGAGTCCCAGATTCGCGCTCTGTTGAAGTACAAAGTCAAGTACTACTTCGCAGGTGGAAAACCGGGTATCATACCAACCGATATTTTTGCAGGTATTATGGCTGACCTCAGCGAGCAGTACAAGAAGGATCCAAAGATGGCGCTTGAGGATTTTAACTACGGTCCAACTGGCGGTCAACCTTGGTTCATGAAGACACTTGCCAAACGGCTGAAAGAAGTCCGTGATATTCCTATTGACCCTGAAACGGAATGGAACTGTATTTCCATTACAAATGGTTCACAGCAGGCTCTCTATGCGCTGCTTGACACACTCATCGATCCGGGTGATGTGATTATCACACCATCTCCGGCATACCTGGGCTTTCTGGTACCTGCTATTAAGCTGGGTGCAAGAATCATAACTGTTCCAACTGACCTTGAAGGTATCATCCCTGAGTATGTTGAGAAGGCGGTGATTCTATCAAAGCGCAAATTCGGAAAGATTCCGGATATTATCTATGTTGTACCTGACTCTGACAATCCAAAGGGCACTACACTGCCAATGAGCAGAAGGCAAGCCCTTTACGACATTGCCGAGAGTCACAACATTCTTCTGGTTGAGGATTCTGCATACGCTGAGATTCAGTTCAAGAACAATCCAAAGGCAATCAAAACACTCGACAAAGAAAATCGTCGAGTCGCGTATCTTGGCACGACCAGCAAGGAGGCAGCAGTCCTTCGGGTGGGTTACTCGGTTCTACCTCCTAACGTACGGGAACAGGTCCTGAAGGATAAGGGGCATCTTGATCTCTGCACATCCTCACTAGTCCAACGAATCCTTGATGAATACTACCGAAATCACATTGATGATGCTATGCGCGCCGCAATTCCACAATACCAAGTGCGCTGTGAAGCAATGCTTAAGGCCATGGACGCATCATTCCCTGCAGGAGAACGAACTGAGCCAACAGGCGGTTTCTTCATATGGTGGGAAAGCGAGGATAAGTCGTTTGATAGTACTAAGTTCATGGAAACAACCGCCATTCCAAACGAGATTCTCTATGTTCCTGGGGGTCCCTTCTATCCATTGACTGGTTACACCATGGTAGAGGATGGCAATGAACTCGCGCCAAGCAACCCTGAACATAACACTATGAGACTGGGCTTTTCTTATGCTACACCTGATATTATATCAGAGGGCATAGAACGGCTCGGCCAGTTCTTGAGCAAGGAACTAGGCTAGAAAGTTCACGAATAGCGTGGCACCATTCTTCATCGGTGCCACGTATGCTCTTTGATAGGGTCCAAACAGGTCTGGGACTCCTGCGTTCAGGAGCCATTCTATCCACGACCATGCTGACTCCTGTCCTATTTTCCCCTTGGCATACTGTCCGAATGTCCAGCTGAGATACCGCTCAAGATCGAGCCTGAGCATCTGCATTTCCTCATTATCCTCTTTCCCTGCGTCTTCTCGTTTCTTCACTATTGATTCTACTTCACTGTTGAGCTTTGAGTGATTTTCGAGAAGGAAAGATGAGAATTCCAGGAGCTCTTCATTCATTTCGTCGTGACGATTCTTCTTGCGGAATCTGCTAATTCTTCCGGATAATCTGAACATCTCCGGTGAGTGGAAGGTTGAGATCTCTTTCTCTTGAAGCCTCTTGGCAAGTGACTCGTTCCAGGGTGTATTGAAGTATACTCGTGGATACTTGACGAATGTCGGGAATGGGAGTGAGAGCTCTCTCGCTATTGGAATCACTTGAGCATAATAGGCGGTCTCGCCAGCACCACCGACGTGTCCCACTACCGGCAAGGCTGTGTCAATGGCAAACTGTCGAGTGTCTACGCGTGGGGAAATCATCTTGGAGACTTCACTAAGGTCCGGGTCTGTCGTAGAGACCTCGATTTGGACCTTCTCTCCGCAGGACGCACAGGTTCCCGTCAATATGGATTGATTACCTTGAATCTCATAATGTAACTCTGTCCT
>JAUVHR010000253.1 GCA_030593165.1 Candidatus Thorarchaeota archaeon | reverse complement strand
TCTCTCCGGAAGCGTGTCATCTGCACGTGTTACACCAAACTTCTCATTGAGCTTACGTTGTAGATCTACCGAGGCTCCCATCATCTTCTGGAGCTTTTCTGGAGTATACTCAATCCCAACACCAGCACTGAGTAGAGCAGCTGCATTTCCGAAGTTCAGCACATCCATGCAGAGACCTATGTTCTTGCACATGGTCATTGAATCTGTAAGTAATGCAATCTTCTCAGAATATGTTACAAGAGCTGCCTTCCCTTCTTCTTCCAAACGCATTGCAGCTTTCTTTGTACCGAATCGACGTTCCGCTTCTTCTAATCTTCCTGTTAACTCGAAATATGGCTCTGCTCGAAGGTGATCTGCACCACGTGATGCAATAGCATAAGTCAAGCCATATGCTTTGATGCCTCTTGGGTCACCACAGATTATGTCGAGCCCTTTGACTTGCATTACAAGTTTCTGGGCGGCCTCGCCGAAGTTTCTTGATAAACGAGTTGCGCCCTCTGCGAGTCTGTCACCGATTCCCTTTCGATAGGTAATCATTTCGACGAGTTCACGAATTTTGTCTACTTCACCCCAGGTGATTGTTAGGCCATCAAAGTCATCGGGACTAACTAACCCTTTCTCCTGACACTCGATTAACCACCCGATTACTTCGGACGTTGAGATGGAGTCAAGTCCCATTTGATTCAACCATGCGTTCATCTCGAGTGCGAAAGGCAGATTGGAACTACCAAGTCGTGAACTGAAACTGCAGAGTGTTTCAAACTCAGGTCCTTCTGCTTCAGTATCACCAACAACATAGTACCGAGAACAATGAAGACTACAATTGAAGCATCCCTTGTTCTTTACCTTGAATTCACTGGCAAGACGCTCACCTGAGATTTCATCAACATAGTCACAAACACCCTCCTGAAAATGGTTAGTAGGCAGAATACCAATCCCATTTAGGTCAGTCATCAGCATAGTTGTACCCATTCGGTATCGCTTGTCGTACTCTTCGTGAGAACGAATCGCTTGTCGCATTTTTTCAGTTTCTTCAAGAAACAGAATCGGGTCTGCAATCTCAACTGTGCCTGCACCTCTTACTGCAAGTGCTTTGAGGTTCTTTGATCCCATTACGGCACCCATGCCAGTACGCCCATGCACTCTATTGCCACTTGACACAATAGTTGAATACAGAACCTGGTTCTCACCAGCTGGGCCAATCGCTGCTACTTCAATTGAGTAATCGCGATGTTTTCTTCTAATCGCTTTTGTTGTTTCAACTATACCTTTGCCAGTGAGCTCAGGACACTTGATGAATTCAACATCTGAATTGGTCACAAAGAGGTATGTTAGATCTTCTGCTCTACCGGTGACTATAATCTGGTCAAATCCAGTGAGTTTCATCTCTGCTCCAAATTGCCCCCCTGCAGCAGAGTCCCCTAGAATCCCTGTCATAGGTGACTTTGCAGTTACAGTGTAGTACGCTGAAGCTGGTAGAAGTGAACCTGTAAGTGGTCCAACTCCATAGATGATAATGTTCTCTGGACCTAATGGGCTGCATTCAACATCAAGTTCCTCAAAAAGACGCTTTGTGTTAGCTGCTCTTCCACCAATTACAGATCTGAACCATGTTGAGTTGATCTTCTCAACCTGATACTCCCCTTTCGATAGGTCAACGCGGAGGATTCTCCCACCGTAACCATATTCACTCACAGTGTTCCCCCCAAGTCTTCCTCACTTCATTTCCTAATTTCTCGATGTAGAATCGTCTCTTTTCACTAGGGTTCATATCGGCTGTACTTGCCTTCACCTCTTCAAGACGGGGGCCATTAGCCGGTCCAAAGGATGAACTGGGAATGTACTGAATAGCTCCCTCTGTACAGGCATCGATACACTTTGGTTTCCCGCCGCATAAATCACAAACATAGACGTGATTATCATGAATCTCAATCGCACCTATTGGACAAGCTCGGACGCAAACTCCACAACGCGTGCAAATGGTAGGCTGAACAACAACCTCACCAAATCTACCCTCACTGATGGCATTCTCAGGGCACTTGAAACAATATCTCTCGAAACACTGTACGCATGCAACCGCGCCATCAATACCAGTTTCATACAGATTCAGAACTTTGATTCTTGACATTCGGTTGCTAATTCTACCCTTATGAAAGAATGAACATACAGTCTCGCAGCTTCGACAACCTGTGCACTTGCCGATGTCAACAAGAATCATTCTAGCACTCTCTTGGATGTATCTATGAATTATTGGTCAGAGATCTCTTTCTAAGAAGAAATCTCGTCATCGCGCGACTAATGGATGTTTTCCTTTTTCAAGAATCACCTCCAGTTGTCCAAAGCTGAGGATCAAGATGAATTCAAAAAAGTGCACAAAACCGAATTGCTCTGAACGGTTCTTTTACATAGAAAGTTTGCATTTTCAGTGCATGTCGTTGCGGACTAGGCTCACACTATTTGCGTTTATCTTCATGATGTTATCTTCTCTTACACCGATGCCACATCCGTTCCTACAATCAGTCAGGACGAAGACTATTGGCCAACGGAGGGCTGGCGCCATAGTACACCCTATGAACAAGGTATGAACCTCACAAAGTTGCAGCAGATGATTTACGAAATAAATGAAACCTATCACTACATCGACTCCGTGCTCATCGTCCGAAATAAGCAGGTTGTACTCGAAGAGTACTTGGGATTCAGAGACGACGAAAACACAACACATCTCATGTATTCTGTGACCAAGAGTTTCACTTCAGCTGCTGTTGGCATTGCAATAGATAAGGGGTATATTGATAGTACTTCTGAAACCCTCCTATCCTTTTTCCCCGATCGTGAAATAGACAACTTGGATGAACGAAAGGAGAGCATTTCTATTCAAAATCTTCTTGAAATGAAATCAGGGATGCACTGGGATGAAACATCAGCGCCCTACAGCTCTCCAGACAACGGCACATATCACATCAACCAAGGAAGTGGCATTCAGTATTGCTTAGATCTACCAATGGTTGCTGAACCTAACACAATCTGGCATTACAATACAGGTGCATCACACCTACTCTCTGGCATTGTTCAAGTTGCAACTAATATGAGTACACGTGACTTTGCACGAGAACATCTCTTCACTCCATTAGGGTTCAACCCTAATCATTGGTATTCAGATCCTCAAGGTGTTACAAAGGGTGGATTTGATCTTAGAGTAACTACTCGTGATGCCGCAAAGTTTGGTCTTCTCTATCTTCACAATGGAACGTGGGATGGTGAGCAGATAATCTCAGCAAACTGGGTTCAGAACTCAGTTGAAACAATAACTAATGTTGACACGAACAGAGGGTATGGAATGCAATGGTGGACCTCACCGAGTGGGGATTACTTCTATGCTGCTGGGCTTTATGGTCAATACATCGTTGTTGTCCCTCGGTTTGATTTGATTATAGTATTCACATCTGGTTCTGGAAATCCAGACTATCCCCATCTGAGATTCGTTGATGATTACGTAATTCCTGCAGTAGAAGACGGTGCAGATAATGACCCATTCATTCCCCAATCTGAGCCCACAACCACACCAACCGATGACACACCGTCAACCCCCATGATTACAGAAGCGATTCTAATAGTGATAGCAATACCTGCTGTTGCAGCAGTGATTATCTATACTATAAAGAGAATCAAGTACAGTGAATGATTCATTCACTATACTAGTTCTAATCTAAAGATCACTTTGCCATCAGGATCGGGACATGTGAAGTGCTTGACACTTTTTACCCAATGGCCATCAGGTAGACTACTTCGAACATTGAGAATTGGAAACACAGGCATCATGCTTTGCAATGCCCAGATACATACGTTTGTTCCCTCAGGGACTACAAGCTTTGATCCCTCGATAAAGAAGTGATCGCCTACTAATACTGGGAGATTGCAGTGACCGTCAATCCTCTCCACTGTTACCTTGATTTTTGGCATCTCTATCAAAACCACTCATTCTCCTGGCCTTGAATCACTCACTAAATGGCAATCCTACTCATCCAAGTAAGTTGTATTGAGCATTGTAGTTGTTCTGACAAGCTCTTGTGCGGCCTTCGTTGCACGCATGACCTTCCCCATGTCACCGATGAGTTTGAACTTGCGCGCCATGATTCCCTTGATCGGGTCAATCTTCCCTTCAAACAGAAGCCTCCAGTTCTTTAGAGGTCCTGAGTAGGTGAACTCTGCAGTCTGTCCCTCCTCACACATGTGGGCCCTTCTGCATTTACCGTGCCAGAGGTCTAGATAGAATCTAATTGGCTCCTCTATCACAGTTCCATCAGCCGTGATCTCGAAAATGAAATCACCTTCCCATGTCGCCGCGGCATCTGCATAGGCTTCGTTGGCGTTCAGGAGTTCCGTGTATTTTTGAATCCACTCTTCCGACGGAAAGAGATATTTCTCTTCACTCACAGTGACCAATCTCCATTATTGCGATGACCGTAATCGGGAATCGCATGAGAAAAGCCTTCTGATTTCAAGTACGCATGAGCTTTACTCATCATGGAACTTGGTGGGCACTTTTCCCACCGTGTCGACTAGTAACTGGGCTGCTTTCATGTATCTCATGACCTTCACGATGTTGCCTTTGAGTTTGAATTTCCGCGAAACGATGCCTCTGATAGGGCCTATCTCTCCACCAACCAATTTCTTCCAGTTCTCCAAGATTGAAGAATAGGTGAAAGCCGCCTCTTCCCCTGGTGCTGCTGGCCTTGCTTCCCTAGCTTTTCCATAACCTGTTTTTTTTACATCTTGAGAGTGAACCTCAACTGTAAGAAACTCCTGTGTTCCACCCGTCCCCTGCCCGGTGTCACCACCATCCAGACTCCAGTGGAGTCTGAAATCAGCAGGAGCTTTGTCTGTGTTCATCGAGATGAGATCCCTCCCACAGTCCTGGCTTCTTTCTCCTGTCTTGTTGCTGATACATCACTCCCAGCGACAGAGAGTCTTTCCACAGCATTTACCACGGCGGGGTCATTATCACTCACTCCAGCCTCGTCACCGAGATTAGAGAGGTCCGATTGGACATAGTGAACAGCCGCGGACTCCCCGGGACCTGATGTCTGGTCCCTTGTGGGGAGTGAGGACATCCGTTCGGAAGAAGACTTCCTCCGTCGGGCTTTCAGTCGCGCGCTTCGTGCTCTTTGAACTGCACTAGCCCACTTACCTAGTCCTCTCACTCCATGTAGTGATGAAGTGAGCGTAATGAGGCGTCCGGCGATGTTGACGGCTCCGTTCCTGTCGGCGTTGGTCTT
>JAUVHR010000364.1 GCA_030593165.1 Candidatus Thorarchaeota archaeon | reverse complement strand
GCGTATCGTTGATCATTACGGCGGCGATATTTGGGTGGAAGATCGAGTCAAAGGAAACCACACCAAGGGTGCAAGTTTTGTAATGGTACTCCCAGTTCATAAGACGAAGAGTATGGCATGACAAGAAAAGTATGAACGAATACTCCGCGATTGCTGCCTCAGCAATCTTCCCCCGCACACGCTGAACTAACCCTAGAGTGTACCACGCAATATGGCTCTCAGGCATCCTCTTGGTGGTCTCAACAAGCGAATACTCTACGCTTGAAACACCCCCTCGTCGGGAGGCAAAGAGGTCAGCAAAGACAATCTCTGCAGTTCTCATTTCCCCCACTGAAACCAACAGAATTCCCAAGGCCTCCCAAGGCTTAACACGCCACTCTCCCGCTTCAATCGCCAACCTCAATGCCCGCTCTGCATCGTCCCACCGCACCTGACGCGAGTATATCAGCCCAAGTGTATGCCAAGCGTCTTCATATGTGGGAAACTCCCCCAGTAGGATTTCAAGCAGTTCCTGGGCCTCTTCTACTCATTCCTCACCTATGAGTTTGAGTGCCTCATATGGCACAGCTTTTCTCCTAGTCCGTTGGCTGTAACTAGGGCGAATTTCCGGCATTCTCAGTCGCCTCCGTTTCAATGTAATGATTTTTCCTTTTTGAAGTCATCTATTCTCTGAAGTGACTGACTGTCTTCCCGGCTCCAAGGAGGTCATTATACTCTCTGTCCAGTTTCGCGTACTCAAAGATTCCTCGATGATGTAATGAAACGATGTACTGAAGCTTAGCATAACAATGGCACCACCATAATTCGAGGTAGCCGCATAAGCGGCCCTCCACTTCTTTTTCTTCTAAATGCCTAGTCTGTCCATTTCTTCAAAGAAAGAATGTGTAAGGAATGCTCGGTACTCGAACCCACCCCATCCGGACGTGTTCATTAGCTCGCTGATAGGACCCAGCATTTCATCCCTTGAAAGGAGGCGAACAGCATAGATCTCATACGTGTCGACTGCTTTCATTTCTCCGCTCAATGCATTTGCTAGGAAGACTAGCGATCGCCACGGAATTGTACCATCCTTGCAACGAACATCCAAGGTGACATCAAGAACAAACTTGGTCAGTTCAATCACCAGACCGGTTTCCTCGTACATCTCCCGTACCGCTGCATCCTCGATTGACTCACCGGGAGTGGCACCACCGGAAGGAGCCCGAAAGACCCCTGTGTCGGCATACGCATGTTTCTGAATTCCAACGTAACCACCGTCCATCTGAATGAAACAAGTGATGTCATGATGTCGACCTTTGGCAGCGCTTGTTTTTACTAGGTCGCACTCGAATTCCAAAAAGTCAGCGCCGAAGTGATAACGACTAGGTTCGCCCAATCTAACAATCAGTTGTTCAACCTGTTCGCTATCGATATCGCTCAAGGTTTTCGCCTCTGAGCTTCGTTTGCCCAGTCAACATTAAGAGTTTGCGTAAGGTTATTACTCTCCTATTCCATACTATCTTCTTATTGCCAAGAGGTATGGACGCGTGAACAAGAGAATTGGGAGTATCCGAGTGGCGGGTGTGGGAAGGCTTAGCTATCGAGAATCGTTTGAAGCAGTTCTTCGTGGAGTGCGCACTGTGTCTGAAACCTCTGGAACGCTTGAGAGAGTGCTTCTTGTTGCTTGTGGAACAAAGGCTCTTGAAACCCTCAAAATAGCCCTCAATGAAACGGGGTGAAGAATTTGGAAAAGTGGATGATTAGAGGTGTTGAGGTCTGCATATCGCTGGGATATCCAGATGACTCGGATTTGGACCTTGTTGTCAAATCCAAGAAGATAAATTTGGGACTGGATCCTGGTGGTGAACTCGGCGGGCTTGGAGTAACCTTCCAGGAAGCATCCTCGTCTCCCAACATCGAACACTGGCCCCCGGTTTCTGTTCAGGACTTGGATCGAAGAGATGTAATCTTTCGGACTGCACAGGGTGTTCTGGAAACTGCCGAGGAGATTCAAGCAAGTTCAGTAGGATTCTTCACAATGGGACTCGAACTGTCGAGGGTCCCGAGTTGGGAAGTTGGGGAGGAAATTGTTAGGGCCATTGACAACCACATAGGAGAGGACACATCCATCCGACGGATTGTGATTGTAGCAAGCACACCGACTCAAGTCAGCTCTTTTCAATTCGCTCTCAACAATATCAGAATCATTAGACATCCTGATAGCGGAGAATAAGGTCACTGCATAGACTAGATCTTGAGTCGTTTGCGGGCCGCATCTGCAGATGTCACCAAGGGGTCCCAAGTATCGCAGATTGCTGGAGCGTAGCAGTTCTCGAAGTCGAATAGATCCTTTGCGTCGATGTTGTGCTGTATGCCTAGAGTAATCACGTTGATCCTCATGGCTGCATCTTCCTGCCCGACGATTTGACCGCCCACAAGCTTCCCAGTAGTCTTGTCGTAGAATGTCTTGACCTTCAGATCCTTCCCGCCAATGTAGTAGGGGGGTTTGCTACTGCCCTTGATTGAACCCTTGACAATTTGCACCCCATAACGTTTGGCAATGTCATCAGTGAAGCCGGTGCTGGCAATCTCCATGCCAAACAGCTTGGTTACTTTTGCACCAATGATGCCAGGAAATATTACATCCCCACCCGCGGCGTTGATACCTGCTATTCGCCCCTGCCTAACTGCAATTGTGCCGAGACCGCTTACTAGTGGTTTCCCAGTGATGAACTCGGTGTTCTCCGCGCAATCTCCAACTGCATAGACATCCGGAATGTTCGTTCGCATATGGTCGTCCGTCTTGATTCCACCAGTTGGGCCAATCTCTACGCCCATCTCTTCTGCAGCCTTGGTCACTGCTCTTACACCCGTAGCCACTACAACGAAGTCTGCAGGAATCTCCGAGACCTCCTCTGTCTCACGGTTCTGCACCTTAACAGCGGTTGGTGTCTTGTCGCCTAGAATCTCCTGTGCTCCTGTGTTCACCAGAAGCTTCAGTCCATGTTCCTGGCAATGTTCTTCCACAATCGTAGCCATATCAGGATCAATCATTGTTAGCAGGATATGGGGGAGAAATTCCACGACGGTCACATCGAGCCCTTTTTCATGGAATGCTTCTGCGGTCTCCATTCCGATAAGGCCACCACCAATGACAACTG
>JAUVHR010000324.1 GCA_030593165.1 Candidatus Thorarchaeota archaeon | reverse complement strand
CCACCTCAAAGAGAGGTCAGTTTCATGGCGTACGATTCGCAGAGTGATAAGATGGTCATGTTTGATGGAATTGAGATCTATGCTACATTGTTCCACCCTCGTGACACGTGGCTCTTCGACTATGATGCCAACACCTGGACCAATGTAACCACTGGAGTTGCCCCACAAATCCGAGATGCGCACTCAATGGCCTACGACTCAGAGAGTGACAGGATTATTCTCTTTGGCGGAAATAACGGTAGTTCATTAGGAAAATATGATGATACTTGGACTTTCGATGTTGAATCTAACACTTGGGAGCTGATGAGTCCCGCAGTTGCTCCAAGTGCAAGATATTTCCATACTATGACATATGACAGTGAAAGTGACAGAGTGATTCTCTTCGGAGGTCACATGCCTGTGTCAGGCATGCAATCAGATGTGTGGGCGTACGACTACAACACTGACACGTGGGAAGAACTCTCACCAGCAACCCATCCAGTTGCCCGTAGGGCCCATGCCATGACCTATGACAGTGAGAGTGATAGGGTTGTGCTATTTGGTGGAACAGGTACGGATGATGTCGCAATGGGAGACACCTGGCTATTCGATTACAACTCTGAATCGTGGGTTCAAGTAAATCCGAGTGTTTCTCCCTCTGCAAGGTTTCGTCACAGCATGGTCTATGACTCGGAGTCAGACCTCATCATTGCATTAGGCGGTTCTGAGGGTGAATACAGGGCCGAAGAAATACTCACGGACAGTGCTGTCTGGGCATACGATGTGAATTCAAACACTTGGACAGAGATGTCCCAACTGGGCACACCCCCAGTTCCAACTACTACAACCTCAGTTTCATCAACGACAACAACACTTGAACCTGCTGCAATCCCGATAGAGATGATTGCTATTTTGGGCGGCGTAGCTGTGATTGTCGTCGTGGCAGTTCTCCTTTTGAGAATGAGGAGGTAAGCAAGGGCGATCAACCCAATCTCAAGGGCATTAGTCTCCTAATCTTGGTCGTATTCCTAGGTAGGGGCCTATTGCCACTTTCATTATCGTTGTTGTTGTTGCCCTAGTCCTTGTCAAACTAAGGCAATCTCAATAATATCAATCTCCCCATGGAGCACCTTCAGGGACTCCCCGTATCCTCCTTCTTGACTTGCATTTGCTCCTACTTCGCCACCTACAATTCCGCATGCACCGTTGCTTATTACTGAGCTAGGAGTCTCGCGAAGGCGAAGACTTCTACTAGGAAAGTGCAGTATTGTTCGGCGGCGGGAATTATGAATGAAAACTGTCGTTTGGGCCTGGATAGTGTCGCATATCGTGCATAGAATTTTGGATGACTATGCACGTTCTCATACAGAATTCTTGTCCAATCTGGTACTTAGAGGTACAAATTCTAAGTCTCTTTGACTATACCCTATTTTAGAGCATTTCTTGCTATCAGCCCATGAAGGCGAAGACTTTTACTAGGAAAGTGCAGTATAGTTTTACGAAAGTTAAGAAGCAAGAGTTGGATGATGGTCATAATCAAATACCATTTCAATTGTTTTATCACTCGAGGAGTTAGCATTTGAGATGACTAACATCCAATCCGCAATAAATGATATTGTGAACTGAGAATATGGAACGGTATAGTTAAACTCACTACCTTCTGTTAGGTTGAAGTACTCAGTTCGTGTGTTAGGATTCCTATTATCCTTAAAATAGGAAAATTCCATTTCCACATGGAATGGAACTTTCTTCACCTGGTTGTAGAGTATCACTCATTCGATGCCAACTTGATATTCTCCTAGTCTGAAGATTAAGAAGAAGGACGCTTGTCAGGACTGATTCAATGACTAACAGAATAATTGTCAGAATCTTAAACTCTCGTTTGTACGAGATTGCCCCAAATTGCTTTAGAACTAGCAATATAAGAAAAATCAATCCTATTGGAAAAGTGAGGTCTAAAATTGGTTTATTAGCAAACCATGCAATCATGTTTCTCCAACACTCAATTATTCTATTGGAAAGGAACTAATAGTGATTATGCAGGAAGATTGATGATTGTTATGCAAACTAAGCCACTCAGTTTCATTGTCCAGATTATTCTCACTCTAGGAGCAATATTTCTCCCTGTAGCTATTCAGATTCAAGGAACAAGTATTGCTATCGTTTTCTTGTTTTGGGTGTACATAAATTCAATCAAAGCAATTATTGATCCACTATTCATCTATCTTCTTCTCCCTCTACTCTTCTTGAGACTTTCCTTCGTTCATAGGATTGGGAAATACTACAGCTTAGGAATTGACAGAAGACGTGTTCTTTTGATAGGCGTACTAATTGAATTACCAATAGGTCTCTTTACAGGTATTATGATACTTATTTGGTTGTTCAATCCCATGATGATAATGACTCTTTACCCAGCTGGCTTCATTCCTTTGATTCCAATTCCTCTTCTTCTTCTAATCAGCAGTCTATTTCTATGGGTAACTCCCAGACATGAAAGAGAGTTGGAATGGCCTGGCGATACCAGAGATAAAATCTGCAAGTAGGTTAAGAGATAGACCACTGATAATAGCTGTAATTAGTATTTCATTGAGTGCTTTTTCTATCCTCACTGACCTGTTCTCGTGTCATTCTCTTTCTGCTTAATTTATCAAATATCCCCTCAGTCATTGGTCTTCATGGTTCATTTTTCTTGTAATCATTTAACTTCTTTCTTCAGATTCTCGAGAAGCGTTGGGATTGTAACGCCACATTGTTCTCAATCAAACTTCTGTTCAAACCCTCAGCAACAGCACTCGTGAAGGCCATAATCAGGCCATGCTTTCATCGGAGCTCAGCAGGATAGTCCTAGACAGACCGGAGGTGACGACTCCTGTCTTCAATGCTGTGCAGCGGAATCGTTGTGAGTGTGGAAGGTGCGCATTTGAAAACGTATTCTATTCCGAATCCAAGGTGGTTGTTACCTTCCCTCAATGCGTAATCAGTGATAGAAGAGAATCTTTCCAGAGGCACACGATATCAAAGGCAGAATGCCAGCGAACTGCGTGAGCTGACCCACATTCCCGAGGGCACTTGTAGGAAGATAGTCAGAGCTGCCAGACAATAATAGAAGAATACAATACTCAAAGAAATAGAAGATCCCGACTTGACATCCGGGTTAAGGGAATAGCGGCAGAGCCCTCTCATTCGACTTAGGAAAAGCATTCTGAGAGTGCACAGGGGTATAGTCGGTCAAACAAATCAGAACTCATAGGGGTTCTTCCCACACATTGGCTGCATTAGAAGCACAAATAGTCAGTATGAACCTCTCTCCAAGTCCTACTGAGGTCTGGAATAGTTATGACTGTTCTGAGATAGGGAACGCATAGCTTAGGTATCTCTGTGTCCACAATTCTAGCAATGGAATGTGATGATAGATGAGAGACCTGGCGTGTGGGGGAACAACAAAGAGAGTCCCAGTCCGAGCTCGGCGGCAGGTTCCAGATGGTTTCACCCCCCAAACGCCTCCATCACGGAATCCCCGTTCGGGTTCGGATTCTGGGGCACCCTCAACAATGTCCCAGCTGAGGGATTGCGAGAGTTACCGGATCATGTCTGCTTTGTTGGCCAGCTGGAAGTCGGGCAGCATCATCTCTGTGGACGAGGAGGTTGAGCCCGCATGACTGATTGCCCAAAAGAGATGTCAACGGACGAGAAGAGGAAGCGCCTGTCTACACTCTCATCCAATCGAATGTACATGATGGGACTTGAGTACGAGGAGCTCCAGAAGATAGAGCGGGACGCGAGAGAGGTTCTGACCGAGAGTCCTGAGCATGTTGAGTGTCTGGTGCTACTTGGCTGGATTCTGTACTGGGATGAAAAATACGAGGAGGCAGAGAAGGTCCTGCTGAAGGCGGTTGGACTTGACCCGAAGTCGTTCGATGCATGGCTCGTACTGGGAATCAATTATGGCGCTCTGGACAAATGGAAGGATGCAGTCAAGGCTCTGAAGCGGGCTGTGGAGATTGATCCCGACAGCAGAAAGGCACAGATAGAGCTCCTTGATGCGCACATGGCATTGGGCAATGAGGACGAGTCGCACGAGGTAGTCTGGAGCATCCTGTATTCAGAGAACGGGGAGGACCATCATGTCAAATGACATCGAAGAGGTCAGCAATTTGAACGACCTCAAATTGCGTCATGTAGCAGTAAACTGTGCGTTGAGACCTCTGAGCCTACACCCGAAGAATGAGGAGCGCAAGGTGGGGGAGGACGGATGAGATGAAGATGTACGGAGTAGCGGTATTGACCTTCAAGAGGAGGGGCTGATAGATGAAGACGCATGGAAGAGTAGTCTTTGTTAATACAA
>JAUVHR010000341.1 GCA_030593165.1 Candidatus Thorarchaeota archaeon | reverse complement strand
AATTTGGGAAGAGAGAAATCACTGCCAGTATATACAAGACCTCCGCGATGGTTAGTTGCATCAAGCCCTTCGACCTGTTTTATGGATGGAACATTTCTGGTGACGCCCACCCATTTACATATTCTTCGATGGACTCTCGCTGTGTTCTCAGTTGTTGTAAGTGCAGGATACCTCTCCAGAATTCTCCGTTCCCAGCTTGGTATGAGGAATCTAGCTGGCATATAGGTGAACCTCTGCACCATCCTGTCCCATTCGAAGCTCTTGCTCTGTTCGCTCCAATATTCATGGTCATCATAGATAACTGGATATTCTTTTTCAAGTAGGAATCTAGCGACATAGATGTTATGAGCATGGATAATGTCTGGTGAGATATCGTCAATGACCTTCAGCCATTTACGCTTTACAAAAGGACTAAGAGCAATCGCAATGTTATTTCCAACTGGTACATATAACACTCTGTCAAATGCATTAAGGTTTTGATATCTGAAGGGTTGCCCACCAAGGAAGACCATCTCGTTACCTTCAAGTTTCATGGTTAGTGATGTCTTCTCTATTCTAAGGTCAGGGAGACCTGTGTGGGATAGATGAAGGATTCGCAAAGGTTATCAACAGATTTTCAAAGCCGAGCTATTAAACGCTTTCCCAAAAATGTAGTCTGTTCAGGGCTGCATCCTCGAAACACAACCACAATGATGTGAGAGAATGATCTGAGGCTTCTTATGAGAATTCTGCATGCTGTGCATAAGGGACTTCCGGACTGGCGGATTGAGCGTGAAGCGTATCTCGCCAAGAAAGCTGGTCATCATGTGGAGTTCTTGGGTCTGGGAGAAAAGAGAGAACCGTTTCTGGATGTTTTTTCGCAAGTGACAATGCTTCGCTCAATTAACAATCGTCAGGCTGTTCTTGACAAGTCAATACGACGAGAGTGGTCAGACGCGATTGACCGGATCAATCCTGACCTAGTGCATGCAAACGATATCATTGCGGCTGAGTTCTCATCAGGTCTTGACGTTCCAATGGTATATGATGACAGAGAATACTGGACCATGCAACGCATCATGTACAAGAGCTGGCCGCTATGGAAACGGATTGCCATCCGTCCATTTCTAAGGGTTATTCCAGTGTGGGAAAAGGAGATTCTCTCAAAGCATGTCACGGTCACAGTCACTGAAGCCATTGCGGAAGAGCATCGGATGCATTGTGCGAATGTCTTTGTCCTCCGAAACCTAAGTCTTGGCGAAGAGGTCAGGGGACTTGATGTGAATCCAACTCGGGAAGGGATTGTATACTTGGGGTCTGACTTCACCAGAGCGAGATTCGCTCCACATCGTGATATGAAGGGACTTACAGAGCACATTTGTTTTGATACTGTCACAGGTCTTCCGAGGGACGAGATGTACCGAACTCTCACGAAGTACCGAATAGGGCTTGTTCCATTCAGAACAACACCATACACGAAGTACATCGGGGCCACAAAGACCTATGACTATCTCAACTCTGGTTTGCAAGTCTTGATGACACGACCCCTATACAAGTCTCACGAAAAACTGCCTTACACTTACCCCTTTGATGACTATTCGGAGCTACCATCAATGATTGACTCACTCGAGCATGTGAATCCCAAAGAAATCATGGAATACTCTCATGAGAATCTAGTATGGGAAGCTCAACAGAACACTCTATTCAGGGCTTACGACGTGTGCCTAGACAAAGGGCAATAGGAGAAGAACCAATCAGGATTCTTGGCCGCTCTTCTTTCCTCTAAGATACCTGCGCACACTGATCTGAGCGATGTCCAATGCAATAATCGGACCACAAATGATTGCGATAATCAATAATCCGTTCGAGATGAACTCCCATGAGAGAATCTCTTCCCAGGTGAATAGAGGTCGAGTAGTATAGGCCGTCCACCTCAAGTTGTATGTATCGAACGCAGTGATGTTTGTGTATTCGTATAGTATTCCTGTCAAATCGATGTGAATCTGGTGATATCCGTAAGAAGCCAATTTGATGGGACTAGCTGAGTGATAGAGGGTCCAATTGTAGGCTGAGTCGTACTTGTGAAGATTGGCAGCTGCTGAAGCAGCTCCCTTCTGGAATATTCCACTTAATCTAGTGCTATTTAGCATCTGATTGGCGTTGTAGATGTGTAGCAAGGTAAAGAGAAAGCCATTGAGAATAAGTGGATATCGATAGTCCGGATCCAGACTTGGAGGGACAACGTACTCTGGGTACCATGATGTTCCGTCCTCAAGTTCAAGGACGTTACCTCCGTGAGAAACAGGAACCTCGAAAGATGCAGAGATTTGGTCAAACAGCAAAAGCAGGGCGCTGTCATTGTAGATCTTATACGATAATGCCAGTGCGTTCAACGCCATAGCATCAACCATAGACGAATGCCAACCCAAAGGGAGGTCCCAAATCGCAAAATCATGAGTCCAATGAACCATTTCGTAGTTACCGCTGCTATTTGATAAAACTGACAACTCGAAGTTGTTCAAGAGCCATTCTATGGTGTTGTTGAAGAGTACGCCTGCAGTTTCATTGCCCTCTTGAAATTGATTATAGTAACTGATTGCCCCCGTTGCAACTAATCTAGGTGTAATGTGGGGTCCAACGTAAACGCCAGCTTGATACCCGTAATCAGTAACGAGAAGCCCTTCCTCATTCAAGTAGACCTTCCAATCGTCATGTCTTGACAGAAGGGTCTTGTAGATTGTGGTTCTGTTCATGAAGACAAATGGAGAGACGATAGCTAGGATCACAAGATAGATTGCGAATCTCTTCAGTATGAATCTCTTGTGCCTTCTGAGAAGGACAATCAGCTTGCGTATGTGTGTCGCAATTATCATGAGCGAAACCGGTTGCATCTGCTGTGGATTCGGTTATAATAATTGCCTTCAAAGAGGCCTGTTGAATAATGCAGGTCGGCTTATGCAACAATTGAGCTCGTTTCCGAGCTTAGTAACGGTTATATCAGAGGTTCGAACGAACAGTGCGAGATTGAATTTGCAGCACACGAAGAACTAGGTTGGACTTGGCTACGTTGGACTCTCTGTCGCGGCGATATCCGCTGAAGCTCGATTCAACGATGGACAAAATGTCTTCGGCAAGCAAACAAGCATCAATGCAGGATTTGTACACCCCAGTGCATGTAGGTAGTCGTACGAGCGTGTTGTATCTTGAAGAGGAAAAGCGTCCTTCTCATTGGTAGTGAACCAGCACGAATGACTCGTCTCAGGAGAACTCATAATAGCTTGAAGGAACTTGGTGTTGATGTTAAGATATTCAATCCATATCGAGAACCTTCAGGACGACCTCGAATAATGAAGGGCATTATTCGTTATCTCGTTATCATGCTCCAAGTCTTGTTCAGCAAGGCTGATGTTTATCATTTCTACAATGTACCGGATGTTATTGGACTTCCACTTTTGCTAAAGAGAGGAACAATGATCTACGATGTGAGGTCTCCGTGGTTCTCATCGATCAAAGAAACCCTTGGAGTCAGTGTTCTATCAAAGCTGGCATGTCTCGTTGAATGGATTATGACCCGTGGTGCAGGATTTGTACTCACAGCAAATACACCCATGGCTGAGAGAGCCAGAATCTGGGGTGCTGAAAGAGTCGTTGTTGTACCAAATTATCCTCCTAGAGAATTCGGACCTACTCAATCACGTGAAGCCATGCGAGAGCATTTGAAACTGGGGAATTCACCGACAGTGATGTATCTTGGCAAAATATCCAGACTTGAAGGAAGTGAACTTCTCAAGGAAATCATCTTGAAAACTTGTCGAGCAATTCCGGATGTCCG
>JAUVHR010000291.1 GCA_030593165.1 Candidatus Thorarchaeota archaeon | reverse complement strand
AATGTCAGACAAACTTGTTGTATGTTCTTCTTGCGGGGAAGAAGTGCCTGAAGGCCGGTTTTGCAAATCCTGTGGCAGGCCACTTCATGAGCATTCAGATTTGATTGATTTTGGTGATGAAGAAGACGCCCCACCTTTGGTTGCTCCCATCTCCGATGAACCTCTCAAGCTGCCTGATTTTGGTGTTGTAGTCAAGGGGATGGATGAGAAAGCATTATGCAGTCTTCTAGCTCGGGCTGAGATTTCTGTGTTGGACGTCGAGTTGGATAACCTGATAGAGGAGGTTCAGGCGACAAGACAAGCGCTACGTCTGGATCATGCAGACAAGGGCGCACTCGCGGTTAGAGCGGAACACTTGCGCGAAACCCTAGAGAAGACAAAGAAGCGCAGGAGCGAGTTATTGGAAGTCAGGTGGAATCTGAGGATTGAGCAGATCATTGAGGAACTGGGCAGTCTTGAGTCTAAGATATCGAAGCTCAAAGATATGCGATCTTCTGTGGACAAGGAAGTCTACCAAGAACAAGGCGAACGCATCACCAAGAAGATCAAGGTTTTGAAGAAGGAGTTCGGTCCCGCAAAGAAAGAAACACGTGGTTGGTTCAAGCGAATGACAAAGACGCAGAAGGAGCTCCTGCGTGAGGGCAATCGGCTGGATGCGAAACATAAGATTGGCGACCTCTCAGATCGAATCTACAGAGAATCCAAGTTAAAGGTTGATAGATCCCTTGGGATTCTTGAGGGTGGCCTAGAGATAATGGGTGGACTACTGAAAACTGCTGAAAAAAAGTAATTGGGTGAGTCATATGACACAAGCAATTCTTCCGGATTGCACACCTCACTGCAGGAGTTTTAGGTGCGGCCGGAACCCCCCAGCGATGGAAACATCGGCGAAGGGGGGCCGCAAAGTAGTGTGGTGTACATGGGTAGACGATGATTGCGATGGGCCTTGGTGCAAGTTTGGCGCATGTGCAGAACATAAGATGACGAGTAATGGCAAGTGCGAACGGGCGAAGAAAGAATCCGCCAAAACGAAGTCTGACCTGTTTGAACCGCCGGTGGACCCCGAGAGGGTACTAGACGAGAAATCTTATAAGCTCTTCAAGAAGACGCGCGGCGCGAACAATACATAACACGCATCTCTCAACTCTGCCCCGCAATGTCTATTTGTGCAACAGAAGCGCCCCGCAAATGGATGAGTGGGGACACATACCGCAGCATGACACTTAATAATTCCAAAGGACCATGAAGTTGAAGCGGATCGCTGGATTGTATGTCATCGCTATGAGGAACTACCTAAATGGTAGGTTAAAACAATGATGCAACAAGTTCCCTAGCAGAACTGAATTCATTTAGGCTTCCTTCAAAGTTTTGAATAATAGTTCCAAACATGACCTCAAATGTTGAGGTGAACTCCCTCAGCTTTGCGAGGAGGACATTGTAAGGTTCTTTAGCTATTAGTACTGATGTGAAAGAAACACTGTGCGAGAAGAGAATCTCAAAATCTCCTATCGATAAATTGTTCAATCCTGTTTCACTTCTAGTTATCTCCTTCAACAATGTCTGAACTCCAGAAATACCAGCTGCAGTAAGGACTTCATCAAGCTCTATGTCCTTTTCAAACTCGTGATGATAAACCAGTAACCCACCATCCTGAATGACATAAAGCTGTACAAGCTGCTGTTGCCAATCTAACTCTCCAAGAGCTGGGGAATAGATTGAGCCATAGCCAAACATAACTAGACCAAGGACAAGTGATGCTTCTCCTGCAATATAGAAACCAACACCAAGATTGTAATAAGCCAGATCACCTGCAAAGATGAATCCGAAATAGCCAAGAAGGAATCCAGCCACGATTATTTCGATACTCTTTCTAACATCCCCACTAGTGTTCTTCATTGTAAAGTTTAGGAATAACATGACTCCAATAAGAGTCACTGCTGCGATAGAAGCTGCAACGATTTCAAGCCAAGCTCTTGGCAGAATAATAGCAAGTCCCGTATGGATTAGACCTGCTCCAAAGAAGACATGCTTTGTATTATAAGGAAGAATCAACTCCACAGCAAAGAAAAACGCGCTCAATGCAAGAATGAGACCAATATAGCCTAGTTTTATGAATACTGTGTTCAATGGATCGATTGTAAAGTAAAAGTCAGAGAGCACGAATGAACCACGGTTCACCGCCATTCCTAGGAGAAAAATTATCCAACCAAACTGTATGTCTAACACTTTCCGAAACTGATTATTTCGCCACTCTCGATACATAAATACTGTTAGAAGAGAAGAGTAGAATACGACTGCACTGTCAAGGATTAGACTAATGTCTCTCAGAAAATCACCTGGTGGGAAAACTGGCAGCTGCAATGCACCCCATTCTTTAGGTTTTGGTGAAGTTCGCATGCTGACTTTTTAGTGATGCTGCGATGAACTAACTGCATATTCATGCAATAGTCCTCACAATATTGATTGGATTAGGTCGTCAGCTGAGTGAAACTCCTTTGGCCTGCCTTCAAAATGATGCAAGATGGTTCCTGCTCATCAACTATTATCCTTGGTGGTGTGAAACTATAATGTGTCCAAGAGATGAATGAAATTCTGTTTCACTTAGATAAGCAAGCAATTCATCAATAGACTTGAAGACTCTCGGTTCATCATCCTTTCATCCTCAAGGACAGTTTGAATCTCCAATAAAGCCTCTTGCCGTTTCCGGGAAGCTGGGTCTGCAAACATACTCTCTCACACCTGCATTCTTACTTATTCTATTACGCGGGTACATTTTCTTGCACAATGTCTATAAGTGGCACGAGAAGGTCAGCACTGTCAGGCAAGGTGCGCAGATATGTTCGAAGAAATCAGACCCGAGATGAGAGCACTGATCTACTTCATGATTGGGATGTCGCTCCTAGGAATCGGGATTCTTCTGGAACAGGCTGCTTTTGCACTAGGCTTCTTGGGCCCACCATAGTTGCCACCGAGGCTGCCAGTAGAGTTGTTTTCATTGATGAGTCTTGAAGAACTCGTTCGCTTCCTACTAAACTTCGAAGGGATATCGCGCAAGTTCGTACTCCCTAATATCATCAACAAGCTCAGGCGGGACTCGTACAACGGTGATATTTCTCACTCTCTGGGCGAAGACTCCGCTGCCATTGGAACCGATTGTGACGACTTTATTCTTCTAACAACAGATGCAATCGTTGAGGACCTCTGCTTAAACAAGCCTCATGCGGCTGGGTTCAACGTTGTGTTGGCAAATGTTATGGACATATACGCAGCAGGTGGGATCCCGACCTCCTTTGCGGTCGCACTCTCATACTCTGATCCGCACATTGGTGAAATGATGCTCCAAGGCTTGATAGATGCCTCAAACGCATTCAGAGTCCCGGTAGTAAGAGGTCACACAAATCCTGCTTCAACGTCAACCTACGTGGTTGGGTCCTCTACTGGGAGCGTTCTGAAAGAGGAACTGCTCACGGCAGGAGGTGCACTTTCTGACGATTCACTTGTTCTCCTCTTTGACAAGGTCGGTGATAGAGGTCGTGCATATGAATTGGGTTGGGACTCGGTCACTGGATGTGGATCTTCAGTTATTGTAGAACGACTGTCTGTCATGAATGATTTAGCTCACAAACATCTTCTCAACGCGTCGAAGGATATTTCCGTCGCTGGGCTTATCGGGACGGCCGGTATGCTTATCGAATATTCCGGAAAGGGTGGAGTGATTGACATAGATGCAGTAGAAAAATCGCGACCTAAGTCAATTCCTCTCAAGGACTGGTTGCGGATGTACATCTCACTTGGCTTTCTTGTATCAGTTTCACGTGCCAACATCAGTGCGGTGAGGAAAGTCGCAGAAGATCACGGGATAACGATGACTGAGGTAGGTGTGGTGGATGATTCAACATCTTTGAGATTGAGAAGGGGCTCGGAGGAAGTGATTATGTTCGACTTCTCAAAAGGACCAATTCTTACACCTCGTGGTTAGCGTGTTGACTACGTTGCCGTCATAGTTATAATGGGGCCAAAATGATTCATTAATTGAAGTGTCAGCCTTGGAGAAATCTAGTAGGAAGACTTGTAGCATAGTGGGATGCAATAACGATTCAAAGAGGGCATTCGCTACCACTCGGATTGCAGAGAGTGTTATGAGTACAGGTCTAAAAGTGAAAGACATGCGGTCCCGGAAGATTTACCTGTGTCAGGACCACTGGAAGAAGGTTAAGAAGGCGTTCAAGAAGGATACCAAGGCGGAACGCATGCGTTGGGGACATTGAAACAAACAGACCCCGCTCGATTTCGTTGCACCCTTGGGAACCCTTGAGATGGGAGGATGGGCCAAGTGGATAAAGATGCTAGCAAGGTTGAGAACCTAAAGCCAAACTACAAGCTTTGGCTTGAATGGGATGGCCAGTATGTGTTTGGACTAGGCGCCTATAATATTTTGAAGAGCATACATGAGGCGGGAACCATCACTGAGGGGGCCAAGGCTCTGGGTATGTCTTATCGATATGCTTGGGGTGTAGTCAAGAAGATCGAAATCACACTTGGTGTTAAATTGCTTGAAACATACAAGGGCGGTAACGTTGGCGGTGGGGGCGCCAGAGTCACCGAACACGGGTTGAAGCTTATGGAGATGTTCGACGGTGCTCGAACTGCTGTTGACAAAGCGTTCCAGTAGGGCACCTAGGGGCGTTTACGCGAATCTGAACACGATGGCGTCGTTCGGACAGTGGCTCTTACATTCAAGACACATTATGCAGTCTGAAGAATGCATGTGCTGATATGGGAACTTAC
>JAUVHR010000034.1 GCA_030593165.1 Candidatus Thorarchaeota archaeon | reverse complement strand
AATGTCATCAGTACGCAATCACCAACTTTCATCTACAAGAATCCCTATATCTGCCCCTCCTCATTAGTTCAAGGGCCATCAACACTTCTTATATGGGTCGACCGTTGATATGGAAGCATGGGTGGGACCGTAGCGGAGATTAACCATCTCTTCGACCAAGCTGAAACTGCAGACCTAGACGAGCGTACAGCATACATGAGTGAGCTTGCTAAGCGCATAAGAAAATGGGATGGCACGAGATTTGAATCGCTAGTCCGAACAACACTCCAGGGCGGAGAACTCGATATCACAGGCTGGAAGGTCATTGCGGTAAAGGCTGTCATGATAATCACCATCGAGAGAAATCTGACTCTTTCATTTCGACACGGCGACAAAGTAACAACCATTGTCAAGTACCCAAAGACTGAACCGATGATTGAGAAGTTCGCAGAGGCCATTGCCAAGGGTGCATGGTAACATCTCCTCGGCACCTTCGAAACCGCACGGTCAACTCACAAAAGAGAGGATGGGGGAAACTCAAAGAATAGTAGGGGCCGCACTGGCCCCATTTTCAATCCTTAGAGTATCCCCAGCAGTCCTTGGACTCCCTCGCCACCGATTCCGGCGAGCTGCTCCTTGGCTATCTGCTCGTAGTACTGTTTGATGATTGATACCATCAGCAATATTCCGGTACCACTGGCCAGAGCGCCCATGATGTCCGCGGCTGCTGCTAATATCCCCACGAGGAACCCTCCGAGTCCAGCCACTACCGGGATGTACCTCTCCAGGAGCCTCTCGAGGACCTTCTCGCTCCGCCTGAAACCGGGCACAATGTAACCGGAGCTGAGGAGCTGTCTGGACACGTCTCTTGGCGCAATCCCTGAGATGTCAACCCAGATCTTACTGAATCCCCAACATAACAGTATCATCAGAGTCGCGTAGATTATCACGTGTAACAACCCATCCGCTTCACCGATGAGATTGAAAATCCCCTGCGGCGGCGTGATATACCGCGATAAACCCCATGTGGCTATCATGCGGTCAGAACCCTCTTCTTGTTTGAAGATTCCAATCCAATTCAACCACGGATTATTCCCTGCGGGGTTCCACGCGTTGAAGACTATCTGTCCGAAGAACAGGATATTCGCATAGAGCGCCTGTGCCAATATGACGGGGATGTTTGAGGTATACAGCAGCTTGATAGGATATCTGGCACGCATGCCTCGATACTTTGCATACTGTAGCGGTATCTCCACCCGGACTGATTCCATCCATAACACGGCGCCGAATATGATGAACGTGACGATGAGCGCGAATATGCTAGGATCGAACCCATTCCGAATGAAGAGCCAACCCCAATCTACTGGAGGTCCCTCACCGGTACCAATTCCAAAGACCCTGAGCAGGTTGGCAATCAGTGCTGCGACAATACCCTTTGGTAGGCGAGTTGCTGTTGCGCCGTAGTTGTCTGGAGCAAAAGCCTCAAACTCGGTGACGTTAAGCATGTTGAACATGACCTGTCCAGCGACGTTGGTCATGATGAACAGTGAAACACCTGAGCCAAGACCCCAGCCCTTCTGGATAAGCTCGTCCATCAGGATGACGATCATACCAGAGATAAACAGCTGAATGAACACAATAACCTGTGCAGTTGGGCTAAGCGGACCGTATGCGTTGCCAGCGATGTAGGCGAATGCCTGAAAGCCGGTCATTATCATGGCCAGCACTTTCTGACCTCCAGTGAACAGTGCTCTGTCCTCTGGATCGCTGAAGTCCACATTGATGATCTTCGAGCCTGAGAGAAGCTGCATGACTAGGCCTGCGGTGACTATTGGTCCTATACCGAGCTCCATCAGTGTGCCACGGGTGCTGGCGAGAATGACTCGCATTGCCCAAAGATAGTCCGTCCCTTGGTCTTGCGTAACACCGTACAGTGGCAGATGGCTCATCACGAGGAACAAAATCAGGATTATTGCAGTCCAGATGATTTTCTCCTTGAATGTGACCTCTCTGTCGGGTGCGCGTACTTCCGGGACTCAGGATACGAAATCCTGAATCATTCCGGCATCACACGAACGAGAGGTGATAAGGCACGTAGAAACATTGATGTCAATAGACCTTACTTCTCCTGCAGGCTGTATTTCTCGCGTTCGAGTCGGGCTCGACCTTTAAAGATAGTGGTCAAACTATGATTGTCCTACTGCATACGGACAATTTCTAACAAGTAGTTAACAATCATGCGTCCAGCTTCAGAGATGGTTTCGATGCACTCCATGACTTCTTTTGCATCAGCACCCTTCCTAGCTATATACTCAGGTGACGTATTAGGAAGCCCGAAGTGTTCGCAGACGATATAGGCCACACCTTCGGCCTCTATCTCCCTTGTCTTTTCCGGCTTGTTTGCTTCTTGTGTAGGTACTCATGCGCAACCTCATGGACCAACACGGCGAACTTCTCGTTTACACTCCGCCTGTTGTCAATAATCACCTTTCCCCCTAGTGAGAGCCCCTTAAGCATCTCTCTCAGTTCAGTAAAGTCAACCTCAAGTTAGTATGCTCGTGACTATTGATTATAACCAGATTGTCATATATCTGCAGTCCATTTGGTTTTGAATCTCCGTGCTACAAAGTAGACCACTGTTGCTACACCCAGTGACAAAAATGGCATATATAGAATTGGTTCATCTCCTCTCCACTGAAACATTGCATAACGCTTGTAGTATGGTGATTCTATCTCTAATTCTGTCCCATCGAATGCATCTCTCTGCAGCTCATACTCATCCCAGGTTTCATTGGCATTGACTAATCTTAGAGTCCATCCAAGTTGTAGATGCATTCTTACGAATGTGCGGTTCCATTCAATAGGTACGAGCTGAAGATAACTACCCTTATACTCAAAATCCATAAGATAGTTGCTCAATGAGGAATCCTCCAAAAGAAACGACTCGTACACAAGCTGAGGTTTCTTCACTTGTGTGGCTGGAAGCTCAGGAAGTCTTAGACAACTGTATTCCAAGCCAAGAACACGACCAGTTCTTGCGATGAGGATGGCTGTGATTCCACTCATCAAATCTGGGGGAACCACACCAGAGATTGAATCAACAAGCTCGACCTTGTAGGTATTGGGCAGACTATTATTAGGATAACCAGTTACCCTCAATAATCTCATGGTAGTTGGTAAGGTGTATTCCCTGTATGAAAGAAAATCTGCTAGGACTGACTGAATCTGGCTTGTATTAGCAGGGTGACCATCTGGATTGAGGAAAGGTATCTGAAGGTCAAGCGGAGGATCAAAGCGCGAGTCTACCCAATTTGTCATATATCTCACAACTCTGCCAGAGATGGGATTGAGTTGCATATAGACCCCCTTCAAAGATGACTCATTTTCTGAGTCAAACCATATGGAGAGTATGGGAAAACCAAGGACATTAGTGGACAGCTCCCATCTTCTTGGAGTTGATTGCAAATAATTTCTAATCGGGTCTTCAATGAATCTCAATGCATTCTCAACTGCTGTTTCTATATCTATCGAGGAATTATCTTGGTCAAAGGTAGCTGTTAGAGTCAATGGTTCAGTACTGTTTATGTGATATTCAGCATGATACACAACAGGGTCGGTCTCATTGCTTACAAGGCTCGCAAAGGGAGTGTCTTGGACTGCGATTCCAGGAGGAGCAACATCATCAGAGGACACCTGCAAGGAACCATATGCGACAAACGGCAGAGCGATCCCAGCACATATGGTCAACATCATCATTAGTATCATGGTCAATAACAGTCTTCCATTCTTCACCATCTGCAGTACCGTCCATCCTGCTATCTATATGTCCACATGACTATATTATTCTAAGTTTTGAGCTGCCTATTCAAAGTTTTGAGCTGCATCAGAAACACCAAAACAAAAAACGCTGCAATTTACAAAGTTGTCAAGTCTTATCCTAGTTGACTATGGGACTTGATTTCCACATAGCAACTGTTTCAAATAATGAGAATAGACATCCTGCGATCAGGGTCATGATGAGAACCAAGCTTGTTGGTTGATAGTCAAAGCCTGAAATAAGGAGATAACCAGTCAGTTCTGCAGCAAAAAATGCAAAGTAGAAAGCATACCTTGGTATCAAAAGACCTTTCCTTCCAACGAAAAAACGTAGAAATCCAACCCTAACCTCCTTGGAAATAAAATATCCCCCTTCTGGTAGGGACTTCACTAATCCGATTCTCTTCAACTTATTTAGGTGATATATCGCCAGACTTGCAGTTGACAAAGCCCCCCTCCTCTGAATCTCTCGAAGGGATAAGGCCTTGCCCTCCTTAAGAAGTAACCAGTAAACTTTCATTGTGGTTCCTTTGAGGTCTTCACTCAGTGTTTCACTATGCTGACTGTTGTTGTCCATTCAAACACACCACTAGATCTATTCCAAACCTAATTCAGAAATGTCCCATCTTAACTGCGTCTCCATGCAATAAGAACTACTGCTATGTCGATATATCTTCAGCGAATTAAACAGATATTGCCACTATTCCCTGTTGTAATGAGTGAATTGTCTGGGCCTATTACCAATGCCCTCACTGGAAATCCTGTGTCAATGACTCGAATCTCTTCTCCCTTTTCATTGAGGACATGCACTTTTCCTTTAATAGTCCCGACATAGACGTGACCGTTACCATCGATGATGGGGTCCGCCTTAACAACTCCTGAGAGCTCAATTGCATCATGGTGAAGACGATTCTCGCTGATCAGTTTGGAGGGATCAATTCGAATGAAACAATTGGAGGGCTTTTTCATATCATCACTAGAACTTCTACTTCCTTTCTTTGAAATTCTAGTCCAGACAACCCCTTTATTCCCAAGTGCTGGATAACCCTGTATCTCTCGACCATAAGCGGGACCTTGTTTTCCTTCAACATTCTGGTCACGTTCATCGTGCCAATTCCATTCACAGTGTAAGACTAACTCGTCTACAGCTTCATGCACTTTCTTTGTGGATTTTCCACTACTCTCGTAGAGATAGTACTTGGTAAGAAACACTTTGTAATCAGGGATTTCAAGTGCCAATATCTTTTCAGGATAAAAAGCAACGAAATCGCCAAAAGGACCTCCATTGTAATGTACAATTCCTTCTCTATTGACGCTTATTGAATTAGGAACATTGTTTCCAGAACTATGATAGAATGGAACAAACTTCCCAATTCTATCACCATCGGCATTGAATATAGTGCAAGCATAGAAGAGTTCCTCACCAACTTCGTCTGCTGGGTCCCATGAATACGCTTCAGGATGTGTGTAGTTAGCATGGAAAGCAACATACACGTTGCCAATCTTATCCACAACTGCTGGAGTTACTTCTTGACTTCTATTTGCTGACCAATGTCTGATGATGCGAGGATCATCTCTTCCGACTGCTTCGCCCTTCGGGGATATGACGTACATCCCTGCCCAGTCAATGCTACTTCCACTGACATATATTCGACCCTGCGGCCCGATGTTGGGCGCACAAGGCAAGCCATCGATTATGCGTTCCCATCTGATCTTTCCATCAGGCTCCAAGCAAATGACTTTCCTCAGAGTGGCAGTGATCAGTGTGCCATCTTTGCGAATTGCTGGAGTTGTCACTCCCTGTAGTGAAACCTTCCGATGACCAAAGAATTCCTGCTTCCAAATCTTCTGACCATCTGAATCTAATGAAAGAAGATGTTTGGATTCAAGCGGGATGAAAATCGTGCCGTCAAGTCCTATAGATGGCTCTCCTGAAATCCTGGTGACCTTCTTAGTCCAAATGACTTTGCTACCTTCAGGACCCGGGTGTAAACTCCTTCCTGATGCTCCAGAATTTCCGCGGAAACGGGGCCACGGACTTTGTGCTAGTTTCATTTCATTCCTCAACCCAAATCAGCTTCTCTTCTTGCTATTAGATTGTTGCTGTAGATGGATTTCGCCTATAGTCTGGGCGATTTAGGAAATTGAGAAAAATCATGTCATGTAGATTTGTCTGCTTTTGTATCTTCTATCGTATGGCCGTCTGGATCTCCATGTATGGTATTCTCCCTTGATTTATTCCCTACGGCATAACAGGGGGTACTACTCATCCGGCAAATCGATAGTGCCGCCAATACCAAGCACTTTTTCTCGGGCTCTCGCAGAGATAGCTTTGACACCAACTAGGTCCAACTTGCGAGTTACCTTACCAGAACCGAGAATCTTGTCAACGCCCAGCTTTGCAACATCGATTTGGTATCTCTTTCCCTTCATGGTGGCGATACCATCCTCTACTAATCGGTCGGCAGCAGCATCAATCTCTCCAACGTTGAGGACGACTACATCTTCGAGGAGCTTTTGTGGACGTTTGAAGCCCAACTTGCCGAAGTAGCGTGGGTTCTCCTGCATAACCTTGATGTAATGGTGCTTCTTTGAGCCAGCTGCGCCCTTGCCTCCACGCTGACCTGAGGCTCTATGACCCGCACTAAAACCGTAACCTGCGGCCCTGCGTCCCCTCATCTTGTGGATCTTCTTTGATTTTCTCTTCTGCATCTTTGGTTTCTCCTTGACTATGCTTTCCTCAGTCGTATCTCGAGTACGCCGTTCCTCAAAGAGGATGCTGCATTTTCCTTGACAACCTTGACGGGGAGCGCAATCTCCTTGTGATACGGTCTCTCCGGGTTGTCAACATGAATCGTGAGCATTGTGCCCTTGATCTTTACCTTGATCTGGTCGCGGTCCACACCGGGTACCTCGACTACAATCACTATCTCGTTCTCTTCTTCGAAAAGGTCCACTAGTGGTTCCAGTGTTGGGCCTGCTTCCAAATCTTCGTCTGGACCAACGTTACCAAATCGCTGCATAATGGGTTTTCCATCTGGTCCGACCTGCATTCTGAACCCGAACACAAACGGATTCGTGGCTCCCGGGTTCTGCATCATCTCTCGAAGAACTTCAGGATCAATCAGGGTGCCCTGTCCCATTTGACTCATTATCTGATCGAGCATCGCCTCGAGTTCTTCGAACATTGACTCAGGCAGGAAATCGCCGAACCATTTCCGAATGGCTTTCCGGCGCTCTTCACGGTCGTCCCAGGACATTCCATTTCACCTTCTCATATCATGCGTTTGGCCAGTTCGTTGATTGCCTCGCCTCTGTATCCGTTCACGCCACCCATTCCGACAGGAAGATGGCGCTTGCCGCGGAATCCCTTCGTCGGTGGGGTTAGCCTGAACACGGGCTTTAGGCCCTCTACGTCGTCTGTGCTGGCCTTTCCTGAGGCCAAGGCCTTTGCAAATGCCTTTATCGAGCTGAAACTTGAGTTCTTCTTAACGTATTCGTCAGTCAGATGCCTGTTCGCTGATAGTCGGCCACGTTTGGCTAGGAGGAGTGTTGCTGTATCAACATCAATCTCTCCCCATGTGATGTAATCCTTGGCCTTGGTAATCATGCCTTGAATACTGGGAGTCATCTTCAGAACTCTTGCTTGATGTAGTCTACCCATTCTAAGCTTTTTGAGAGTGTCCTCAATCTGAGGTCTGACACTGACTTGACCCCTGAGGCGGATGGCCAGCATAACTTTCTCTTCGGCACTCATTCCTGAACAACTCCTGAGCGCTGCCACTCATGTGGCGGTAACATACGATATGTTGCCTTTAGTGCATCCACGACTGCCTTGGCAAAGTTCGACGAGCTTCGCGATCGCCCCTTGGTGATGGACCACACATCCTTTACACCTGCGATTCGCAGTACTGTCTTTGCAACATCAGCTGAAACTAATCCGGTACCCTTGGGGGCTGGTTTCAGAGTGACGTTGACTGAACCTGACGTACCTGACACTTGGAACGGCACACTATGATTATCGTGACATCTGCACTCCCAAGATCCACAGCCTCTTCTGTACATAGTGATATTGAGTTTGGCTCTTGTTTCCGCGGCTCTAATCGAAGGCACGAACTCAGTTGCCTTGCCCATTCCGATTCCGATGACACCTTCGCCATTGCCTACAACGACGGTGATACGGAAGCTTTTCTGCTGCCCACTGTCGGACTGACGCTGGACAAGTTTGACATCAACCACCTCTTGGTTAAGCTCGGGGAACAGAACATCTACTATCTCAGACTCTCGAATCAAATAGTTATTCGTGAGGATTTCCTCAAGGCTATTGACATGACCTTCTTTCACGCGTCTTCCAAGCTGAGTCTTTGGGACCCAGTCATCAAGGGGGTTCGTATCGGTTCGTCGTGGTTGCCGTCGTTGTTGTCGTCTTCTACTCATCTGATCATCCCCTACCTCTTCTTCTTGCCCTTGTCCCGTGCAATCAGCTTCTTAGGCTTGGGCTTCCTGGGGACTGCACGCGGTGGTCTAACCGCAGGCTTCTCCTTCTTTGGCTTCACTACCTTCTTCTTCGGAGCCGCCTTTGCCCTTGGTTTCTTCTTTGTTGGCTTCTTCAACTCTGCCTTCGTGATGGCAAGTATCGCCTTCTTTGACTTGTCAAACTGACTTGGTATTGTTGTGATATTCGTCTTCTTTTTGCCAAGCTCAGAGAACTGGTTCGAATCATCACTGGCTTGAAAATGCTCATAGGCAGCCACAATATGCTTACCAGCGAGTCGCTCCTCGTCCGGTAGGATTCCGGGATCATGAGGCACTTCAACACCTGCATCGACTGCACCTTTCAGAGCCGCGTAGAGTTTTGAGCCCTTGACCGGTGGGTGTATTCCCACGTCCAGAACAACCTTTGTGATGCCTCTCTCTTTTGCTCTACGCCCAGCGAGTAGACCAGTTAGGTAGGCTGACGGCAAGTTGCCGGTGCCAGCTTTCCATCCATAATCTCCAAGTTCAGCTGAGGTTGCTGAGGCGACAGTGTGGTCCCCTATGACTTGTGCATTGACGACCTGCACGATTGTTCGTGTGCTGGTCTTTCTCACCACAAGTCTCGGCAGTCGTGACAGGAGTAGTCGTCTTCTACGATAGTAGTTGGTCTTTCCTTCTCGGCGACGTCTGAACTTCACTTTGTATGTAGGACCTTTGGCCATTTCAGGACACCTCCAGCTTGTGTTCTGCTATATACGTCCTGAGATGAGCAGTGTTCCTGAATGCGTTACCCTTTGCTTTCAGGTACAGTTCACGATAGACCTTGCGGGTGATCTTCTCCTCCTCCCTGAGGCGACGAAGTTCCTTTCGCATAGGTCGTATCTTCATCATCCAGCGGTCTTTTCCTGAGAGCTTGGAGGTTGCCTTGCCTTTTCTTCGACCAGGCCCCTTTCTTTGACCCTTTCTCTTCTGGGCCATAATATGGCGAGCCCGACCTCTGCTCACTCCCTGCTTTTGCCTTGATTGGATTGCGCCCTCGTCTACCAGACGTCTGATATCATCCTTTGTGATTGCTAGTGAGACCTCATCCAAGAAATCGGGATCAATCCAGACCCTGGACCTCCCTACTTTCATCACACAAGCAGCCAGGCGCTTTTGAGTGGTCAGCTTCATTCTTAATCAACCTCCAGATCATCAATACCCTCAAGATCCGCGAAGAGCTCTTCCTCCTCTACTACATCTGGGGCTCCTGGGTTCAACACTTTCAACAACATTGTTTCAGCAACAGTGAGAATCTCGGTTCTCTTCCTGAGACCTATTGTTGCTCCAATCCTAATTGCATAGAGATCCGGATCCAATCCTTCGAGATCCGATGGTTTGTGAACTAGAACCTCGACATATCCTGAGGGATGGATTCCTCTAGCAGCCTTCGGTTTCCTATATCCTGGGGATACCATCGCTATGCGGCCCTTGCGTTTCTCTCGAGTTGCATTGTCGATTCCTCTCAGCTTGCGCCACGAATCCGACACACGGACCCAACGATGTGCTTGTTCATGACGGAACCTGGGCTGTCTTTTTCGCATTGCGTTAGCAATTCGAAGTAATCTGGGCTCAACAAGGGTGCCCCTTGTGGGTGTTTCCACTTTCTTGGCAACCTTCTTCTTTGGCTTCTCCTCTTTCGCTTTGGCCTTCACTTTCTTGACTGTTGGCTTTTCCTTAGCCTTTTTGGGAGCAGCTTTTTCAGCCTTCTTCTCTGGCTTCTCTTTCTTTGTAGGTGCTTTCTTCGGTTTCTCTTCCTTTGCCTTGGGAGGGGGAGCGAGTTCCTGAGCTGCCTTGATTAACTTTGCAGCTCCTGCTTCACTGAGGCCGTCGACCTTTTTGGCTAGTTTGTCGGAAGCTGTCTTGGAAAGAGCTGCGACTGTCTTGAATCCAGCCTCTCTCAGTTTTTCTTCCATCTTTGCCCCGATTCCAGGCACGTCAGATAATTGCGGTTTCTTGGACATCATCTCGCCTCCTATACTATGGATTTTACTTCCTTGCCCTTCCTCTTCTTCAGGACATAGATGCCATCAAGAAAGATTCGCCTGTCCTTGTCTCTAATCTTTGTGGCAAGTTGGATATTTGCGGCCGTCTGGGATACGTGTTCGATATCGATTCCAGAGATGATGACGTCATCCTCTGTCGTCTGAATCTCCACATCACCAATGACTCTGGCCTTCCGCACTCCTCTTTCACCAATGAAGTTCTTGATGATTACCTCCTTGCCATGAACCTCGACGGTTATTGGAAAGTGACTGTAAACAATCTTCATCTCGTAGGTGTACCCAAGCTGTACGCCGATGATCATATTACGAATATGAGCTATCGCAGTGCCCACAAGGGCTCTTGATCTCTTTCGCTTGATTTGAGTTTTGACCACAAATTCCTTGCCATCAATCTTGAACTGAGTCTGAGGTTCAGGAAAGGTCCTTGTGAGGCTGCCCTTTGTTCCACTGATTGTGACTGTTTTGTCTTCCAGTGTTGCCTGACAGTCCTCAGGTATCTCGATACGCTTTTCATAGAGATAGTCGCTAGACATATCGCATCCCTCAGTACACGTAGGCAAGCAGTCTGCCGCCGATTCCCTTTACCTTGGCCTCTTCGTGAGTCATGACTCCTTGTGGAGTAGTCACAATGAGGATACCGAAATTGAAGGCAGGAAGGAATCGTTTCTCGAATTTCTCAAAACCATCCCGCTTCACAGGATATCGAGGTTTGATTACTCCACATTTGTTCGTACGGCCCATGAGCTGTATTCGAAATTGGCCTGCCCTTCCGTCGTCAATGTGCTCGAACTCACCAATGTAGCCTCGTGTCTGCATGACACGCAGTACTCTCTCAATGAGAGAGGATGCCGGCGCCACAACGACTTCAGGCTTTCCTACCAGCTCGCTGTTGTAAATGCTTGACATTGCGTCTGCCAATGGGTCTAGTAGTGTCATTTATTCCTCGACCTCCCTCAGCTATACTTACGGAATCCCATCTTCAGGGCTGTTTCTCTGAAGCAACGACGGCACATGTTCAGTCCGTATGAGCGGATGATTGCTTGATGCGTTCCGCATCGAAGGCATGTCCGACTGCCTTTGCCCATCTTCTTGCGCTTCTTACCGCGTTCTTTTTTTGTCGAACTCATCGTTGCTCACCTCTACCAGAGATATGTTCTCTCCCTTTCCTTCTCAAGGATCTCAATACCAAACTTCCTCCTCACGAAGACCATGCTTTCCTCAGGAGTTAATCGGTGTCGATACGGGATTTTACTTCGCGCCTTGCGTTTCCGTTTCACCCTGAAACCCGGTCGCTCAATGCAGACCGTTATATTCATGCCCTGAATACCCAATTGCGGGTCGTACTTCACATCCGGAATGTCGATATGATCCTTGATTCCAAATGCAAAGTTGCCATCGTCGTCCCAATTCTTGATTAGGAGGACATCTTCCTTTGCCTTCAGAGCTCTGACTAGAAAATCCTGTGCTCTTCCGTGTCTAAGAGTCACCCGCACAGCAATTGCTTCCCTTTTTCTAATTCCAAAATCACGCACCGTTTGACGTGCTCTGGATTGAATAGGGGCCTGTCCTGTGATTTGCTCAATGATGGTACCGGCCTTACTAAGAGGCTCCCCGCCACCAACACAGATATCGATGACTACCTTGGCAACATGAGGTTCTCTCATAGGGAATGCTGTCCAATCATCTACGAAGACTTGCTGAGACTCCTCACCAGGAAAACTCATTGAGCATCACCTACTAGACTCACCTGAGGCTTGTCCTTTCCAACTGCAAACACGTACTCCAATGCTGTCTGGAAACGGTTACCCTCTGGATCTTCGATTGTGACAGTGCTTGCGTGTGTTCCGAAGCGTTTCTCGATCTCCAGAATCTTGCCCTCGATACCTGCGTTTCGACCTCGTGTCACAACAGCGTACGCGCCAGTTTCAAGTGGAATTGTGTCCTCCACCTGCTGGTCAGGGAGTGACACTCTTAGTGTATCTAGAGTGCGGTACTGCTCTGGGTTCGCATCTTTCGGAAGCAATACGGTGCGACCGTCATGAAGTGTTATCTGGAGTTTTCCTCCAGTGACCATAATCTTCTTCTCGATTCTGCAAAGCTTGTATCCAGTTTCCTTATCATCAATGTTAACACGCCTGAGTCCACCACCTTTCTTGGGGAGCAATCTGAACTTGTCGCCGGATGTGCTGATGTGAATGACATCCATAAGACCAACTGGAAACCTCTGATTCTTGCGTACTCGACCATCAACTAGAACCTGTCCGGCAGAGAGAATTACCTTCACTTCACGCATGTTCTCTGCATAGCCAAGCACCTCTCTCAACAGGATTCCAAGAGTCAAACAGTGTTCCTTTGGATGGGGGCCTGGAATGACCCTTGTTGTGAACTTCCCTGCCTTCCTCTTGATTGGCCAGTGTCTTGGTGCTGGTAGGCGTTTTAGATGCTTCTTCTGACCTCTTCTCGCCATTTATTCACTCTCCGCTATTTGGACTACCTTGCTCTCGATGAGCTTCTTGCGTTCATTATCAAGCTCTAACTTAACGAGCATTAGATTTGATGGATGAATTGGTACTTGGACTTCCTTACCGTCAGACTTGGCACCAGATGCGCTATCGATATAGACTCGGATATGACTGTAATCAACTGCAATAACCTTGCCTTCTGTTTCCCGGAATTGACCGCGCATGACACGCACAAGATCGCCCTTTTTCACTACCAAGTTACGAAGGCCGTACTCCTCCTGGAGAAACTCATCGAGTCTACACCTCAAGAGTTTCTTGTGAGCATGCACGGGTGCATCTCTAATGAACCGTCTCTGCTTGCGTGGTGACTTGGAACTGCGTTTCTTTGTCATCCATCTCACCTCATACAATCTTTGACGCAATGGCTGCGACTCTGGGCCATCTTAGTGTGACCTCTCGTGCCATTGGTCCTCTGAGTTCCGAGCCTTGGGGTTCGCCGCCCGGCTTGATCAGAACTGCAGCATTATCCTCAAATTGCATCCATGTGCCGTCGGGTCTTCGGAATGCCTTTTTCTGCCTGACTACCACGGCTGTCATCACCTGCTTTCGCATATCTTGCTTACCTTTTATCACAGATACATTGACGCGGTCACCAATGCCGGCCTTACCGAGCTTCCTCAGCTTTCCCTTGTAACCCAGCACTGTAATGATCTGAAGCAGTCTTGCGCCAGAGTTGTCAGCACAAATGATCTTGGCTCCGATAGGAAGACCTCGTGCGATTCTAGGTATGAATTTTCTAATCCCTCTACCTACCTTCCTTGACATAGTCTAGGCCTCCTCCCCAGTTTCTGCAGATGTCACTGACACTACTACACATGACACAGTTTTACTCAAGGGTCGACACTCAACAGTTTTGACAGTGTCGCCTACCTTGACATCCATACACGGTGGAAGATGCGCATGTTTCTTTGACCTGCGCCGTTGATAACGTGAATACTTCTTGATCAAAGCCAAATAGTCCATCTGGAATGTCACCGACTTGTGCATCTTCACGCTAGTAACAACTCCCTCCATCACACGCCCTCTAACGGGCAGACTGCCATGAAATGGACAGTTGGGGTCGTCGCAGACCTTCTCCGGGGGCTCGACGTTGAGAATGCCTATGTTTCGTACTTTGTTCCCGGCCTTTGCCATCTTCACCATCTTCTCCTGAGGCGTTTCTTCAGCCTCTCTTCTGGTCGATCTCTCAGATGTTCTCCGTCCACACGGACAGTTGTACCATCTGGGAGCCCAAGGTCAATCACACAGACAGACTTTGGCAGACTGATGATTCTGCCAGTTGTATTGAGGCGGATCATCTCCTTGGTTTCATCAACGATTGTCCCAGCTCGACAAACGAGTCCCGGGTCACTTGATGCCACCACATGAGCAGCGAGACCAATCAGCTCGTGGTTGATTAGGTTCGTTGGAGTAATCTTCAACTTGAGCCCTCCTGTTCCTCTCGTTGTACTGTGAGGATTCTGGCAATCGCTCTCTTGATGGCTCTGCCCCGGTATGGGTTCTCAGTACCGCCACCTGTGGCGATCTGAATCCTAACATCCGAGAGCTCATTGTAGAGCTCCTCAAGCTTCTTCACTCGCTCAGGTGGGGTAAGCTTTCGGATGTCGCTTGCAGTAAGTCGAACCATCTAATTTCCTCCTTCTTTAAGGCCATCCAGCTCCTCAAGGTCGCTCAGATCATCCTCAACGGTCTTATCTTCCTCTGCAGGGGTCTCCTCAACTGGTTCTTCAACAGGGGTTTCTGCCGGTGGTTCTGGCTCCTCGGGTTCAGGGGCTGGTGTTTCCGTGTCTTCCTTCTTGGGTTCTTCATCAACAAGGTCAAGTCCGTCGAGCTCCTCAAGCTCGATTAGTTCCTCCATGTCTGTGATTCCTTCAAGCCCTTCATCGACGATCACCGCATCCGGAGTTTCTTCCGTGACTTCCTCAGCTTGTTTCTCTACGACGATCTCTTCTGGTTTCCTTGGCTTGGGTTTCTTGACCTTGATTACTCCGGGCAGCTTTGCGTCCGGCTTCATAATACGCACTGTGATACCAATGGTTCCAGGC
>JAUVHR010000277.1 GCA_030593165.1 Candidatus Thorarchaeota archaeon | reverse complement strand
GCCTTCATGGTCCTCGGGATGGGAGCTGTTCTTGCAGCCACAACTAATACACCTGTGGCGACCACTGTCCTCATATTAGAGATCAGTCGATCTTTTGACCTTGTCATCCCCCTCGCTCTATGCGTCGTCGTTGCCTATCTTGTCAGCGGTGGTTCTTCCCTTTACGAGGGTCAGAAACTGTGTAGGGATGATGAGGAACAAGACTACTATGCTCCAATCAACATAGTTCCTGAAACTTCTCTAGAGTTCGACACGGATGATTCGAATCCCGTGTCATCTTCGTCAAATGATGAGACTGACACTGATGACACCGATGTAGAGTCGAGAATACCTTAATAGCCAAACCAGTCAACCAGACTTGTTCGAGTGCTTTCGTTCACTATCATCGAATGATGACCGCCACATTGTTCGCGTGGAGGAAATGAAAATGAGAAAGTCAATAAAAAGCACGCTTCTTGTCATGCTACTGGTCGCCCCATTTCTAGCAGTTATGCCTCTGGCTCCTGTTTCATTTGCGCCTGATGTTGATTCTAGTAAGACTCCTATTAATTTCGAGTCTCTAACAAAAACTTTTGGTTCCAATGTGCCGGTGATTGTTGATTTCGGTAGAGAACTCACCGAGTCAATGATCACAACGATTTACATGATGGGACTTCGTTTCACTCTTGGGAGTCCGGGCCTAAGTCATGTTGAAGGATACTACTTGCTCTCTGGCCCACCGGAGAGCCTGAATCTGCTCTCAGAATCCGGTATGGCCCTTGATATCGGTGTTCAGACAAGGGTTGACAATCTCCATGCCACACGAGATGTGTCCATGGCAGAGATTGATGCAGACTACATCTGGAGCACACTCGACACTCTTGGACGAAATGTCACTGGTGAAGGTATCCTGATTGCAGACCTTGACTCGGGCATAGACTGGAAGCATCCCGACTTTTGGTATGCCGATGGTGGAGAATTCGATTGGATGGAGACAGGTCCTCCCAACGGCGTGCCTGATAATGGAACGGACGTAATCGACCTCAGCCACGACGGGGTTCCAACTGCTGATGAGGTGCTATACTATATCGACCTCGATCGTGATGGTTCATTCAATACAACAACAGAATGGATGTGGGCAGACAATGTGTCACAGGATGGGGTCTGGCAGTTAGGTGAACCGTTCTTTGTGACCAATGATACAAACTCAAACGACCAGCTGGACCCAGGCGAGTCCCTCGTCATGCTCAACACTCCCAAGACGAAATACATTGTTGAGCGTGATGGCACACCAGCCGCGAACCTCCAGTCGTGGGAACGCGGAGTGAATCTTACAAGTTCAACGCACTTGGATACTGATGGTCACGGGACTGCGGTCTCAGGCATACTGCTCGGTGGCCAGCTTGGCTTCAGGAAGTACGTGGGCGCAGCTCCCAATGCGGAGCTGATGATGGTCAAGGTCCTCGGCCAAAGCAACGACTGGCTCACAGTGGAGGAGGGTCTCACGTGGGCATGGAATTTAGGTGCTGATGTCATCTTGATTGAGGTTGGCTCATGGATCTACAGCTACCTTGACGGAAGTTCGACAACCGAGGCTCTTATCGATACGATTGTGGCTAGCGGAGTTCCAGTCATCGCTCCGAGTGGGAATCTCGGTGGAAAAGACAAGCACTCGTTATTCGCTACCGTTCCTGACACGCCTCACTTGGTTGACTTCTCAACACCGAACGTGGCGAGTATGGTTATTGAGGAGGTCTATATCACTCTTCTATCTGTCAACTCAACTGATTTCCAGACCTGCAACTTCAGTGTAGTCATTCAGACTGGTGTTCCAACTACCGTCTATCTTCATCCTGGTGTGGGCTACTACAGCTTTGTTGCAGAGCCTGCAGTTGCATGGGCCGGAGGGTCTTTTGTTATTGAGTCCTACATCTCAACTTCTTCTCGTTCGACCAATATGCTCGGAATTTGGATACATGGGAACATCCCCATAGTTACCCTTCCTCCTTTCAATCAAGTCAATGTGACCTCTCCGGACACAACCAGCTTCCACTGCTACATTGGCGATGACAAAAGCAGCTGGTCGGGCGGAGCAGTGTGGAAGAGCGACATATCTAATGCATATGAGATAACATGGCCCTCAACAGCTGATAGTGCTCTGAGCGTTGCGAGCTACAGGGTGAGGGATTTGGTCAGCCCATCCACAATTGGTGATATTGCTAGTTTCTCTTCGATAGGTCCGCGAGTGGATGAGGTCCAGAAGCAGGGCATTGCAGCTCCTGGCGGCTATGATGTGATATCAGATTACTCCAATGAATCGGAATGGGCGACCTGGTATAACGACTATGGAGGTCTTCCATTCGATGCAAGATTCGGGGGCCTACAGCTCTTCAGCGGCACCAGCGCCTCTGGTCCTCATGTGGCTGGATGTGCGGCATTGATGCTTCAGGTTAACTCGACCGTAGGTTCTCAAGTTGCTATGTACATCAAGAGCAGTGGGAATAATGATACTTTCACGGGATCTGTACCCAACAGTGTTTGGGGTCATGGAAAGCTCAATGTGTCCGCAGCTGTCCTATCAGTTGTACCAAGCGGCTCTGATGTATCGGGACCGCAGATTGATTTGCCTGGTCACGAACCGACAGTACCAACTGACTCGGAGACTGTGACAGTTAGTGTGACGGTGAGTGACCTGAGCGGCGTAGATGTTGTCATTCTGTCCTTCCATAACGGCACACACTGGAATAACATGACAATGAGCTGGAATAGTTCCTTCTACATTGCTGACATCCCTGCACTGCCTAACAACACTGTTGTAACGTACAGAATCTACGCCAACGATAGTTTGGACAACTGGAGCGTACGCGGTGACTATTCTTACACTGTTTCTGATCCCGCGACAACAACTACCACCACTACAACCACCACAACAACAAACACGACGACAACTACAGACATTACAACCGTGACTACTACCGATACTATAACCACAACAACGACTACGGACACTACTAGTCCATCAACGCCAGAAGGTCCAGATTATCTGTTCTTGGCGGTGGCATTGAGTTTCATTCTGTTGTTGGTTGTTCTATCTATGGCTTTCAGCAGAAGGCAAAGCTAGGAAGAATCTCTTACACAATGAGAATCGCTTATATGTCGAAGCTAGGGTCTTATTGTAAGCATAACACCCTAACGTCCGAAGGTTCGATTATATGAAACGCCTCGATGAGTTTCCACTACAACTCGGCAGCGGCAGGAGCGCAAAGAAGCAGATTCCGGTCGAAGTTCTTGTTGATCAAGAGAACACCATAGTCTTACTTGACTGCGAATGCTGCAAGGAGCTACTGGCAAGAAGACTTCCAGGAGGCGTTCTAATCCCCATTGCAACGACACTGAAGACATTCTTTGAAAGCAGGGGAATGCGGAACATCGGTGTCAAAGTCAGTGGAACTCTCATGAGACGCACGTATCGCGGAGTGATTGATGAGTCGCTCTTGCCAGAGATGAAGAAACAGCTTCAGACGGCTGTAGTTAAGTTCACGAAGCAACGCTCGTCCTGAATCATTTGGTTAAGTCTATTGCTCATTGGCCAGAATAAGAAGGTGAGGAGACACCAGATAGTGTCCCCATCAATTGAAACTCTATTGATTCTCTTCCTTGAAGACGGTAAGGAACTCTGCAAGTGATTTTACGCCCTCAACAGGCATGGCGTTGTAGATGGAGGCTCTCATCCCACCAACAGAACGATGGCCTTTCAGTCCGACAAAGCCCTTTGCAAGACCCTCTTCAACGACCTTGTTCTCAAGTTCTGGTGTGGTCATTGTAAATGTCACATTCATCAGAGACCTTGAATCAATTCTTGCATAACCTTTGTAGAATCCATCTGATGTATCGATTACATCATATAGATAACCCGCCTTCTCTCTGTTCCTCTTCTCGATTTCAGGAACCCCTCCCAACTCTTTCATATAATCAAGTGACAGCTTGCACATGTAGATTGCGAACACCGGTGGTGTATGAAACAGGGAGTTCTTTGCGGTTTCAGTCTTCCATCTTTGGAGTGTTGGAATGTTCTCAGGGACCCGGTCAAGAAGGTCTTCTCTAACAATCACCAACGTGACCCCTGCGGGTCCAAGATTCTTCTGTGCCCCTGCGTAAATGACTCCGAACTTTCTGACATCCATTGACTGCTCCATCAGGTTAGAGGACATATCACAGACCAGGGGAACCTCGTCTGGACAATCCGGCCATGATTGGAACTCTGTCCCGTAGATTGTATTGTTCCCTGTAATATGCGCAAACGCAGCACCCTCACTGAAAGCAATGTCTTGCGGCACGTGCGTAAATTTGTCTTCTTCGGAGGATGCAACAACCTTGACATCCCCGTAGAACTTGGCCTCTTTGATGGCCTTTGTTGCCCATGTTCCGGTGTCAACGTATTCCATTGGCTTGCCTGGGACCTGGAGATTTGCAGGCACCATGAAGAACTGTGTCGAAGCTCCTCCTTGCAACCAGAGAACCTTGTACTCATCTGGGATGCCCATAATCTCCTTCAGGAGGTCGATAGCATCATTATGCATCTTGTCATACTCTGGAGTTCTATGCGAAATCTCTAGGACTGACATGCCCGTACCCTCGAAGTCCAAGAACTCCTTTTGAGCCCTCTCCAAGACTGGAAGGGGAAGAGTAGCTGGACCTGGATAGAAGTTGTAAACCCTCTTAGTCATAGTAATCACCCATCTGTTTTCAAGTCAGTTTGTTGATTGTGAACCCAGTCCACACCTTCGGGTAGAAGAATGTGCTCTTCTGTGGCATGACCTCCAAGTTACTGGAAATCACCTCAACCTCGCTGATTCGTGTTGGATTCATGAAGAGCACGCACTGGGCCGTGTCCTTCACAGATTTAATTGATTCGTCAACGGCAGCTCCGATTCCCTTGATATAGCTAACGTAGCCTCCGCCTTTGACCGTTCCCTGAGCTAGTTTCTCCTTGTCTATACCGAGGATTCTGTCGAGG
>JAUVHR010000092.1 GCA_030593165.1 Candidatus Thorarchaeota archaeon | reverse complement strand
GGGACCAGCATCTGTGACACCAGTAAGAGCAGGTAATGTGGTGGTCTGTAGAAGAGTATATAACATGGCCCAGAAAAACCGGACAAAGTCGTGCGTACTCAAGGTGATAGAGCCAATGAGTGAACCAAGGAATGTTGTTATTGTGACCGGGATACCTGGCGTAGGCAAGACCACAGTGATCAATACTGCGGTCGACATGGTCAAAGAGAAGCATGGAGAAGAGGTCATTGTGCTGAACTTTGGTACCGCTATGTTCGAGGTTGCCAGTGAGAGAGGGTTTGTAAAAGACCGGGACGAGATGCGCAGGATGCCGACAGCAAGGCAACGGGATGTTCAGAAGCTTGCCGGAGAAGCAATCGCAGAGAAGGCCAAAACTGCACGCGTCATCGTCGATACGCACACCCTAATCCAGACCAAGAATGGATACTTGATTGGTTTGCCTGAGTGGGTATCAAGAGCAATTCAACCCAAGACTGTTGTCCTTGTGGAAGCAGACCCCGACAACATTGCGGGTCGCAGAAGCGGTGATGAGACCCGGACAAGGGACGCACAGTTGGCTGATGAGATCCGTATTCATCAGGAGATGTGCAGGGCAGCTGCCGTGTCTGTGGGAACCCTTACAGGAGCCACTGTCAGGATTATCATGAACCGCGAGGGCAAAGTAGAAGAGGCCGCCACACAGCTAGCAGACACCTTAATGGAGTGAAGCTGCAGTGCAGGATATCGTCGCCACATTCTTGATCTGGTTGGTCGAAGTGATTCAGGTGCCACCGGGATCAGGAATCTTTGTTGTAATGGTTTCCATGATGATATCCACAATTAGTAATCTCGCAATGAAACGGTTCGCAGACATAAGGAGATTGAATAGGTACCAAGCTGAGGTCAAGCAACACAAAGAGATGGAGAAGAAGGCAAAAGAATCAGGCAATGTCAAGCTATTACGCAAAGTTAAGCGTCGCAAACCGTATATCGACCGAATCCAGAGAGAGATGCTGACTCAGCGATGCAAACCACAACTACTCTTCATCATCCCATTCATGTTTGTATTCGCATATTTGAGAGGGTTCTATTCGATAACTGATCCCGTTTCAGGAGCTGTAACTGAGAAGATAGTAGCTATTCTGCCCTTCAATGTACAGAACCTCCTTCCATTTCTGAATGGCTTCATAGGGCAGCCTGTCGCTGGCGGTTTTGGTATGTGGTTCTGGCCATTCTACTTCATGGTAGGACTTGGACTAGGTCAAATTCTCCAGAGAGTGATGGGTACAAACGTCATGTCAATGGGTGCATGAAGCGCTTCACCGAGTTCCTTAAAAGCAGAAGAGAGAGGGAGCGACAAGAATCAACCATAGAAGTGAGTGGGTATCAATGCCTAGGCCCGGCCAACTAACAAGAGGAAGAGCAAATCGCACTGTGAAAACACCCGGTGGAAGACTCGTAGTGCACCGTCAGAAGTTCTACAGCGCAAGCGCTACTTGTGGTGGCACTGGTGTAAAGATGCAGCTCAAACATAGGGCAAAGCATAGACTCAGTCGCAAAGCTAGCAAGTCCGCCAAACGACCCAACCGACCCTATGGCGGAAAGATTACTGCCAGAGCAGTTAAGAGAGGACTGATTCGTCAGGTACGAAGAGAGTCAACGGTTGAATAACCCCTTCACAGGCGGGGTATTTATCAGGTCGGCGCACTCACTGCGTCTAAGACCGAGTTTAGATTCTTCTTGGTGAGATTGATGAAGAGAACAGTGACAATCGGAGGGCTTCATGGCACCGGTAAGAGTTGTGTGGCTGATAGGATAGCGAAACATTTCGGTCTACGAAGAGTATCTGCAGGAGTGATATTCCGAACACTTGCTAGGGAGAGAGGCTACACTCTTGAGGAGTTCAGTAAAATAGCTGAAGGGAACGAGGAGATTGACAGGGAACTTGATGCCCGCCAGAAAGCTGAGGCTGAAAAAGGTAATCTGGTGATGGACGGTCAGCTGGCTGGATGGATGGCCGGCGAGAATGCAGACTTCAAGATTTTCCTGACGGCGCCAGTAGATGTCCGCGTGAAGAGAATTGCCGATCGTGATGCTGTGGACTTTGAGAGTGCTAAGCATGAAACAATGACGCGGGAGCAGAGTGAGAAGGAGCGATACTTTGAGTATTATGGAATCGACATCTCTGACCTCTCAATTTACGATCTAATCGTAAACACTGACAAGTTCGAGCTGGATGGCGTAGTTGCGGTCGTGAGCAGTACTCTTGAGATATTCTTCGGACAAGGAAAGAAGTGACTTTGGGAGTTTTTCTTGCTCCAAGCTCCAAGCATAAGGGCTATATGGCAATCATTAACGAGCAACATATTCTCCCTTCCAACGGATGAGTCTCCGAGGTGACTTGTGGGCTCAGGTTGACTGAGGTAAGGTTGAGGTGTCAAGATAATGAAGTTGTACGATACTGGAAGAGTCTGCGTCAAGACCGTAGGCCGCGAATCTGGAAGCTACTGTGTTGTAGTTGAGCAAGATGAAGGTAGGTATGTGGTTGTTACGGGCCCGAAGAGGTTGAGTGGTGTTCGAAGACGGCGTGTCAATGTTCGCCACCTAGAACCCCTCGAAGTGAAGATTGAGATAAAGGATGGTGCCAGTGACGAGGAAGTCGAGAATGCCATCAAAGAGGCCGGTCTTGAAGAGAAGTTCAGGACCAAGATCAGGCTACTTGAGTAGCCTTGGATTGCCTGTTTCTATCTGTGGATGAGTTGCCTAATGTCAGGCATGCTCCCTGCTGACAAACCCCGTGAAACCATAGAGCGCGTCACTGACAGGACCAACCCAGACTATGGATACTCGTCCGTGGAGAATCTGCCCATTGACTTTCTCTTGAAGAATGGTGTGGTTGTTCTTGACAAGCCTTCCGGACCAACGAGCCACGAGGTTGCCACGTGGGTACGCAATATTCTTCACTCTAAGAGAGTGGGCCACGGCGGAACGCTGGATCCATCAGTCACCGGCATCTTGCCAATGGGTGTTGGGAATGCCACGAAGGCTATGCAGGCCTTGCTTCCTGCTGGCAAGGAGTATGTCTGTGTACTTGAACTCCATGATAGAGTCGATGAGGGCAAAATACATGACGTGCTGAATGAGTTCGTTGGAAAGGTCTACCAGAAACCACCATTGCGATCATCCGTCAAGAGGGTCCTTCGAGTACGCGAAATATATTACATTGACATTTCTGAAATCAAGGGGCGGCTTGTACTCTTCCGAGTGGGATGCCAAGCAGGTACTTACATCCGGAAGCTTTGCTTTGATACTGGAGAGGCGCTTGGTGTCGGCGGACACATGAGAGAATTAAGACGGACAAGAGTTGGTAATTTTAGGGAAAGCGCGCACCTATGTTCTCTACATGACATAAAAGATGCATACGAGTTCTACAAAGAAGATGGCGATGAGAAAGAGCTGAGGAAGTATCTCTTGCCAGTAGAATTCGCGGTAGGTCATCTTCCGTTCATTAGTGTTCGTGATAGTGCTGTGGATGCTCTCTGTCATGGGGCTGATCTTGCGGCCAGTGGTGTTGTTAGTCTTAGCAGTGGCTTGAAGAAAGGCGACATTATTGCAGTTAGGACCCTGAAGAACGAGGCAATTGCATTAGCCAAGGCCAATGATACTAGCGATCGTATCGCCAAGGCGAAAAGCGGCATTGTCGCAATAATCGAACGTGTCCTCATGGAGCGTGGACGCTACCCATCTATGTGGAAGAAGAAGCCTTCTGAGAATAAAGCACGAAGTTCTTAATGAAACTCTACAATGGAATAAATGGCCCTGGAGCAAGAGCGCGACTGACGGTACTCATCCTCTGGATGAGAGCTGAGGAAACTCCGGACTCCGTGTCGATGCCAGTCCTGTGAAAGCAGGGAGGTGAGAGCCTCGCTCTGGGAACAGAAACGATACAGCCGCATGGCGGTGACTATGATGTGGAGTGTATGCTCTGCTGAGGAGTCATGCGTGTCTGCTGAAACGGCCCATCACTGGGGAGCAATCTCAAGAATACGTCGTCGATGTATCGACCTGAGGCGTAGGGTAGAGAGCTAAGTCTGATGTCGCAAAGCTCCCCCTCGGTAACGGGAGGGAACAGAACAGAATCCGGGTTATTCCTTGGACCAGGGCCAATTTAGTGACTCAAACTTGTATGATAAGCAAATGGTCTGAACCGTCTATAGTTCCCTCTTGCAATTGCCAGGAGTAGTTGATACAAGGCCTCAGGAATTCGATCTGGATTTGCGAACTCTGGTGCTTGGTCAACTTCCAAGGTTTTTAGGTCAAGACCGATAACCTGTTTTTTACATTTTGAGAGTGAACCTCAACTGTAAGAAACCTCTGTGTTCCACCCCTCCCCCGCCCGGTGTCACCACCTTGCAGACTCTGACGAGGCTACAATCAACAGGGGCTCTGTCTGCAGTCATTGAGAAATCTCTCCTACAGTCCTGGCTTCCTTCTCCTGTCTTGTTGCTGGTGCATCACTCCCAGCGACAGAGAGTCTTTCCACAGCATTTACCACGGCGGGGTCATTATCACTCACTCCAGCCTCGTCACCGAGACTAGAGAGATCCGATTGGACAAAGTGAACAGCCGCGGACTCCCCGGGATCTGATGAGTGTCCCTTCTTGGGGAGTGAGGACATCCGTTCGGAAGAAGACTTCTTCCTTCGGGCTTTCAGTCGCGCGCTTCGTGCTGCAGAAACAGCACTAGCACACTTACCTAGTCCGCTCATGAATGTAATGGCTCTCCAATGCTAATAAGGACCACACAGTCTGGCACCCTATTGTATAATGGACTCGTCAGAGATGCCTTTAGGGTGAGTTTCCCGGATGCCGACACAACCGGAGGGACAATTGCTATGAAGGATTCCTTCAGGTCAGCTCTGAACAAGCTTTGTCTATTAGAAGAATGAACGTGATATGGTAGAGGGAGATTCCTGTATTCTTCTTGCATTTCAAAGACATAACCATTTGAGAAAATGTAAGATTCTGATTTTCAGATGTCCAACGCCCAGAATGTCACTTATCGGGTCCAGAGAAACTCGGTTCAACTCAAAACCCAGCACTTCAAGATTTAAAGGGAGTCCGTACTGACTTGGAAGTTGGTGAGTGCCTTGAAGACTCGGATGTACAAAACCTCAGATTTGAATTCTTGTCGAGATCTATGGATTGAGTTGACAGAACATCATCGGCAAATCTACAACAGCTCCGGAATCGGTGGGGACAATCCAGGGCTGTTCTTCGATAGGCACTTGGAAAAAGTAGGAGCAGAAAGAATCTGGGTCGTTGAAGATGAAGGCCAGGTCATTGGTATGGCTGCACTTGTATTGAATGACGATGAGGTCGAGATTGAGCCATTTGTTGTCAGGTCTGAATGGCGAGGAAAAGGAATAGGGCAGAAACTCATGGAGACCCTTGTTTCTGAAGTAAGACGTCTTGGCGTCAGGTACATCTGTGTTCGACCAGTTGCAAGAAATAGAGAAGCAGCCGACTTCTTCTTTAAATCTGGTTTTGATATCCTTGGCCATATCCAAATGCTCATGGACTTGAGTTCAGATGGGGTTGGCAAATGGGAAGAGGGACCGACTCTCTTTAATCGATCATTTAGGGTCTGACTTGATTTCCAAGCATCAAATGCCCAGAATATCACTTATCGGGTCCAGAGAGACTCGGTTCAACTCAAAGCCCAGCTCTTCAAGATCTAGGCCCATTGCAGCACCAAGTATCTGGGTGACGAATAAGGCGGGAAGCTCGAGTGACTCTCCTGTTTCATCCTTTTGACCGAGGGCCTGTATGTCGTATTGAGTATGACAAGCTGGACAGTTTGTGACAACACAATTAGCACCTGCGGCCTTTGCGTCAACGAGCTTCTCATTCAGAATACTAGTGGCAACATCCTCGCTTGCGATGAGTAGGGGTGAACCACAGCAACGCAGTTTCAGGTTCCAAGGCACACTCGTGGCGCCAGTAAGCTCTAGGAGCTCATCCACTTTTCGGGGAAGCTCCGGGTCGTCAAACCCAGCAACATTGGACGGTCGAATTAGATGACAGCCCGGATGGAAAGCAATCCTAAGTCCGTCTAGAGGTTTGACTATCTTGCTCTTGATCTCATCCTTGAGATCGTAGAGCACCTCTACGAAATGGCGGACCTTTTTCGTTCCTGTGAATTCCAGACCAAGCTCGGAGAGAATCTTGTTGACAGCCTTTCTCTGAACCTCATCGTCATGGAGAACATGGTGAGTATCCTTGAGTGATCCAAAGCATCCATTGCAGGGGGTAACAATGTCATGCCCTCTCTTCTCTGCCAGGGCAATGTTCCTCCCTGACAAAGAGAGCCAACTGGTAGTGTCGATTGACTTGAGAACCACTGTGCCACAGCAAGATGCGCCGTCAAAGTCAATCAACTTGATATCGAGTGCATTGGCAACGGCTCGCATGCTGCTTTCATAGTTGTTGAATCGACTTGGTATTGCACAACCGAGAAAGACTTCATAACTGAGGGTCATTTCACTTATCCTCCTGAAGCTCCAACAGCTTGGTCTTCTTGAGCATTTTCTTGGTTTCCTCAACATCTAGCTCGGGAACATCATCAAGGTCCAAGTCTTCACGCTCCCATTCCGTAGGAGCGTACAAACGTCCAGTGTCAAAGAGTGACTGTGCTGCTCCAACATAGCCCGACGGAGCCATTCCCTTCTGATAGGCGATATTCTTCAATCCGAACAGAATGTCAGTGATGTCAATCCCTTGGGGGCATCGCTCCTGACACGTATAGCACGTCGTACAGAGCCAAATCATGTCAGTTTCAAGAACCTCCTTCAGTCCAAAGAGGAGCATTCTCATGACTTCGTGGATTTGGATGTTGACCTTGTCACTCACAGGACAACCAGCACTGCATTTGGTACACTGGAAGCATGTGGTAAGGTCCTGTCCGCCAAGAAGCTGAGAAGATTTCTTTGTGAACTCTGCATCTAGTGCCTTGAACTTCGCACCTTCAAATGACTTGAACTGACCCCATGACTCTGTCATCTTATCGCCTCCTTGGTCGCAACGGGCTAGGCCCTAGTTTGTCAGCTAACTCAGAGAGTTTCTTCACGGTTTCGGCATAGATGGGTCCTTCGCTGGCGCTAATCTGAGTGAAGTGCAGTCGATCTGGCTCTAGACCAGCCTTCTCGATAATCTTCTTCGCTATTGAGAACCTGCGTTCGAAAGTGACATTCCCATCTACATAGTGACAATCCCCGATGTGGCAACCAGAAATCCACACCATATCGGCCCCTAGTCTGAATGCCTCTAGAATATGAGTCACGCTCACACGACCGGTACACATGACTCGGATGTCCCTCACTGCTGTGGGCTGTTGTAGTCTTGCAACTCCCGCAGAGTCGGCACCTGCATAGGTACACCAATTGCACATTATCGTGAGAATCCGTGATTGATTGGCAGGCATGTCCTGAAGGGCTGTGCGAACCTGAGCCATAATCTGGTCATCGGTGAAGTGACGCATTGTGACAGCTCCAGCTGGGCAACCAGCATCACACTTTCCGCATCCCTGACAAAGCACAGGATTAGTTACTGCATAATCGTGGCTGCCGTCACCAGGTATAACTTCGATAGCGTTGTATGCACAGTTGATCTCGCAGGTGCCGCAGCCGACACAGACCTCTGGGTCAACAACTGACACAATTGCTTCAGCCTTCCGGATTCCCTGAACAAGAGGAATCAAAGCTCTCATCGCAGCACCCTGACCCTGAGCGATTGACTCAGCAATCGTCTTGGGTGCAGTAGCTGTACCCGCAACAAAGACGCCGTCAGTCATGAAGTCTATGGGTCTAAGCTTGGGATGTGCTTCCATGAAGAAGCCCGACATGTTCAGTGATAACTTGAATAGTTCTGAAACCTGCTTGTTCTCCTCTCTTGGAATCATTGCAGATGCGAGAATAACATGGTCGACATCAAGCAGCAACTCTGCTCCTAGAACCTGATCCAGAACCTCAACAGTCAGAGGTTTGTCGCCTTTGCCCTTCATCACCTTTGGCGGCGTATCATTATCGAATCTGACGAAGACAGCACCCTTCTTCCGAGCCTCCCTATACTTGTCCTCGCCAGTGTAAGCCACCCTGAGGTCTCTGTAGAGATGAAATACTCGAGAGTTTGGATACTTCTCGAGAAGCTCAAGTGTATGGAGAACTGCCACAGTACAACAGATTCCTGAACACCATGTCCTTGAGCCCTCAAGGGACTCATCCTCACGAGAGCCAGCACAATGCATGACAGCGAAGGTCTGTCCGTCCTCAATGCCATCTCCCTCTGCGATTCGTCTGTTAAATTCAGCCTCGGTCATAACGTTGGGTAGTTTCCCAAGACCATAGAGGCCTTTCTCCTCAAGCTGGGTTGCACCGGTTGCAACAATGACAATTCCAATCTTGAGCTCGCGCGTCTCCTTGCCGGTCTTGATGACTACTTCAAAGTCACCAACTGCACCCTTTGCCTCAATGACTTGAGAGTTGAGCGATATCTCGATGTTCTCGTATTTCGCAAGTCTGCCCTCATAGTCTTTGATGATCTCCTCAGATGGCCTGTTATCGAAGTTGACTGTTCGAACGTTGTTCAGGAATCCGCCTACCTTGTCCTCTTTCTCAACAAGAATGACCTTGAAGCCCTTACTTGCGATGATTTCAGCAGCAGTCATTCCTGAAACTCCAGCCCCGATAATGAGTACTGAAGGCTCAATCCTGGCAATTGCCTCATCCTGTGGTTCAAGAAGCGCTGAACGAGCAACAGACATCCTGACAAGGTCCATTGCTTTGATTGTGGCCTCGTCCTTTGCGTCCTGATGAATCCATGAACAGTGTTCCCGAATATTCGCCAGTTCGAAGAGATACTTGTTTAATCCGGCCTCCTCTATTGTGGCTCTGAAGAGTGGCTCGTGTGTTCTTGGAGTGCACGACGCCACAACAACTCTTGTCAGGCCGTGTTCCCTGATTGCGTCCTTTATGACGACCTGAGCATCAGATGAGCATGAGTAGAGAAGATTCTCTGAATAGACAACATTGGGGAGTGTTGCAGCATACGAGGTCACTTCGGCCACGTCGACTGTACCTGCGATGTTTGTTCCACAAGAACAGATGATGACTCCAATCCGTGGTTCCCCAGTCATGAGCTCGATATCGGCCTCGGTTAGTTGCTCAGTCGGTTCCCGAGGAGGAGGAGTTGCTATGTCCAGTGCTGCTAATGCTGCGGCTGCACTTCCCTGAGCTACCGAGTCTGGAATGTCCTTGGGCGATTGAACTGCACCACACATGTGGATACCAGGTACACTGGTTTCAGAAAGGAGAAGGTCGTCCTGCACTTGGACAAAGCCGTAGATATCAGTCTTGATTCCAAGCATCTCGTTGAGCTCTTTATTCTCAGATGGTACCATGGCAGGACAGAGCACGACTAGGTCATATCGGTCTTCCTTCACCTCATGACCCTTTGCATCACTGTGCCTAACGAGAAGATCATAGGTAGTGGGGTCCTGAAAGATTTCGCTTGGTAGACCCTTGACATAGTTAATCTTGTATTCATTCTCTCCTCTGACGAGAAACTCCTCAAAGCCCTTCCCGAAGGCACGAAGGTCGTTGTAAAGGATGTCAATCTTCACCTCTGGAGTGTGTTCCTTTGTGATGATGGCTTCCTTGGTTGCATAGGTACAGCAGATTCTAGAACAGTATGCACAGTGGTTCACATCACGGGATCCTACGCATTGAATGAAGACAATGTGATGGGGTTCTCTTCCGTCAGAGGGGCGCATGACTATGCCGCCGGTTGGCCCGCTTGCTGACACCATTCGCTCATACTCGAGAGCGGATACAACATTGGGGAATCGTCCATAACCATACTCGGGGACCGTACCGGGGTCCAGTAGCTCATAGCCAGTTGCAACTATTATTGAGCCTGCATCTATCTCAATTGTTTCATCGGGCATGTCAAAGTCTATCGCCTCAGCCTTACAGGCTTTAGCGCACATCATGCATTGAATGCAATTCTCGATATCTATCGTAGCGACATTCGGAACTGCCTGTGGAAACGGAATGTAAGCCGACTTCCGCATTTTGAGACCTTCGTCGTACTCGTTCAGTACTTCAATGGGGCATACACGCTCACAATCACCACACCCGGTACACTTCTCAAGACTCACTCGTCTGGTGCGCTTCAATATCTTGACACGGAAGTCGCCCTGCTTGCCTGTGACTTCATTGACCTCGGAGTAGCTCAGAATCTCAATGTTTGGATGACGCGAACAGTCAACCATCCAGGGGCCCTGGATACACATCGAACAATCTAGGGTTGGAAAGGTCTTGTCTAGCTGACTCATATGGCCCCCGATGGACGGTTTCCGTTCTACCAAGTAGACCATAGCGCCCATATCGGCTAAGTCGAGTGCCGCGCGCATTCCAGAAATACCGGCACCGATGATAACAACCGGCTTTGATGCAGACTCTGCCATTCCTGATTTCACTCCGGAGTGATTTGCGAACGAGTCAGAACACATGATAAGTTGTTTGTTGTTGACAGCCCTGTGTGAAAAGTCATCTGCCATCACACTCCAGAAAGTTCAGACGTCCTAGGTTGTGAAGGA
>JAUVHR010000156.1 GCA_030593165.1 Candidatus Thorarchaeota archaeon | reverse complement strand
AAGACCGGCGATACCCGATTTCCGGCCATAATCCACTGAGCTCAGGTGCTGCGGTACGGGTAGATGATGTACCATGCGATTTCCTCCTCTTCGCCTCATGTAATCTGGAAGACTTTCCAAAGATACTTCCAGCGCTCCGATCAAGGATACGTGGCTACGGTTATGAAATCATGCTGTCATCTTGGACTTCCAGAACTCCCGTAATGGAAAATGCGATTGTTGGGTTCATTGCACAGACAGTTGCTGAGGATGGACGGATACCACATTTCGATACTGCTGCAGTGGACTTGGTCTTGAATTGCGCCGAACGAATGGCACTGGAGCTTGATGGAAAGAAGAATGCACTGACATTGAGGCTACGTGAGCTTGGCGGAATAGTTAGAATCGCAGGAGATTTGGCGGTACGTGACAATTCAGACTTGGCCGAATCAACACATGTTGACCAAGCAGAGAGTCTCAGTCAGGACCTGCTGGTAAGCACCAGCAAAACTGGGTCAAGAGCACAAGAGTCCTACGGAGACTATTTCTTCTAAGATTCTCCTCTCACGGTCGATGTAGTCGTGAAGATACTAAAGCGAGTCCTGAAAGAGGGGAAGGTATCTCTGAAGATAGAGATTCTAGATGACCTCTGGCATCTGTACAATGTAGTCATCCCAGGAGATATTGTGATTTCTAGAACCATGCGAAGAGTCAAGGTCGGAAACGAAGATGGGAGGAAGCAAGAGAGTGTCAGGAAACCAATGACTCTGAAGCTACGAGTAGAGGACGTTTCATTTCACTCGTTTAGCAACAGGGTTAGATTATTGGGCACAATTCTTGAAGGACCAAGCGATTTGGTGAGTATTGGCTCGCACCATACATTCAATGTGGAACTGGGAAGTACTCTCACCATAATCAAGGAACGTTGGCCAGGGTACCTCCTGAAACGTCTAAAGGATGCTGAAAAGAGCACAAGCCATCCTGTATCTCTTATTGTTACGATTGAGGATGGGATTGCTGAGTTGCTGTTGGCGGCAGATTACGGGATTAGAGAAGCGGTTCGTGTCAGAACAAGTATCTCACGAAAGAGAGGCGACCAGAAGAGCCATGACGCCACTATGAAAGAGTTCTTCTCCAACGTGACTCTAGCCATTAGAAGTCAACTAGAGCAGAAAGAGATAGGCCTAATAGTCATTGCAGGCCCGGGTTTTGTCAAGGATCACTTCAAGGAACATCTTGCTAAGGCTGGATTCAAGTCTCTTCCACCTGTGATTGTCGAGAGTACCAATTCCATTGGACTACCTGGCGCAAAAGAGATTCTCTTCAGAGGAGTGATAGGAACCGCTGTCGAGGGACTTCGACTTGAAACCGAAACTCAGCTTGTTGAGGATTTGATTGCTCACATTGCCAAGGGTGATGGCCTCGGAACATACGGGGATAAGGAGGTGCAGAAAGCGGTCCAGTATGGGGCAGTTGAGAATCTTCTGATTTCGGATGTGAAACTGAGAGAGGCCACAGAGGAACATCGAAGATGGCTTGATCGCCTGATTCAGGATGCAGAAAAATCGAGGAGTGTATTTCATATCGTTTCTAGTGACCACCCAGCAGGGGACCAGCTTAAGAGCATTGGAGGTATCGGAGCAATACTAAGGTTCCGAGTAGATAACTAGTCAGAGTGGTTCGAACAGAGTCTGCAATCTATCTGATGAGGGATATTCGTAGGCGATTCCAATCTCAAGGTTTGAACTAAAGTCAATCACACTTCTGAGGTCATTTGTAATCTCTTCAAGAATCCACGGTGCAATCTCAATTCTGTATCGCTTATCGTCAAGGTTCATCATTTCACCTGGTACGTCGAAATACGTCATGAGAATCTCAAGGATTAGGTTCAGTTGCTCAATGCTAAGAGTAGAGCCATGGAACGCCCTAATCAGTCCCAAGATGATCAGAGGGTCGGTTTCATCGCGTTCTTCAAATGGCCTTATTGTACGTTCCAACCGACGTTCAAGTCTGTTTCTCATCTGGATAGAGTCCTTGAAGCGTGCAGAACAGAAATGAACAGTCAGTGATACTAGATTTGCTGCAGCCCAATCCACAGCTTCCATAGCCGTTTCTCTGCTGCCCTCTATGCTTGCCGACCCCATTGATGTAAGACGCATACCAAGGGCAGTTAACCGTGAAAAATTGGTTTCACTTGCTTCAAGCTCGTTGATATTGACAAATGCAACTCTTACTTCCTCTGCCCGTTGTAAAGTGGCGATGAGGACCTTCTGTTTGTCAGGAAAAGCAGGTACTTCTAAACCTACATTCATTCCAAGTCGTATTGCAGCTTCGATTCCAGACCAATCAGATGACTGAGGGTGGAACCTAATCTCATCGAGGCCTGCATCTATCAACTGTTGCAGAATATTCTCGTCGGTATCAGCTCTACTTGTATAGAGATGGATGTGAAAATCTGAACCATATTTGGACTTCAAGAGTGAAATGTAGTCAAGAGTCCTTGGTAGAGCACACATCGGATCCCCTCCACTAATCCCTGCGCCCTCCCCACCAATCGCATCTACCTCCAACAGGACATCATCACTATTGTTAACACGCAGTTCATCAGCAAAGACAACATCCTTGCCAGTCCTTTCTTGTGACAGGGGACAGTAGAAACACGAACTGTCGCATAGTCCAGTGACAAACAGCACAAGTTTAGTGCCCCTTGCACAGAGCTGGCAGCCTCTGGGTAATTCGCCTACAAGACATGAATCACCATCAGTCTGGACCACTAAGCGTTTCATTATGATTCCTCTATCGTTCTCGTCGATCTATTGTTCGTCGCAAGGCGGGATTACTATCCCTTAGAGTCTTTGCAACTGACTCAAAGCTCTCCTCATCAGACAGGACCCTCGTAAGATAGACTCCGGTTCTGCCAACATTATCCCGTCGAGTTAGAACACGAACGCGTTCCAAGGCGGTTTCGACACTAACCCCAACCGTTTTTGCGGCTTCATTCTCGTATCCAATTACGCCATGTTCGATATGACCTGTTTCAGTTGGTTCGATAAGGATTAGCCTCTTGTCTACACCGGGAACTCGTTTCTCGGATTCCAGATCGACCAAGTCAAGTCGGCCGCCCCATGCGTAGAATTCTTCCTCTCTGGGCCGAAGTTTGAAGAGAGGGAAAGTGATTGTTGTACTATGATCGAGGTATATGTGACCTTTCAGTACCATCGAAGGAGTCGCTTGAACCAGTTCGCGACGCATTCCTGTGCCTATTGCCAGTTCTATCCTGAAACTTGGTACTGAGTATGGGATTACTATGTCGATGTCAGAGGTCTTGCTCACATCACCTCTTGCCACAGAACCGTAGACAAATGGTCTCAAACCGGATGAGTCTAGAGATTTCATCACCTCACAAGCCCTCCTCCGTAGTTTCAGTAGAAGTGTCCAATTCTCGTCGTCATAGATCACAGACCTTGACTCATGGAGAACTTCCGGTTTCTTCGCCAACTGTAAACACCTTTTTGGAACAATTTCAGACATTGCCTTTCTTTGTTAATTCATCAAGTAGAGAACATACCTTGCATATTCTGGTTGAGGTGATTGAACCGCATATTTCACAGTGCTGGAACTCAGAGGCTTCTGTACTCACATCAAGGGCTTTTGTGATGGCCTCACCTGATCTCAGAATGGCTAGTAGTGTCCCAGGACGCCTATGTTCCATCTCGTTCAAGAAGGTCCTCAAATCGTTCCGATATGCCTCAGATGCATACGGACAAGGTACATCATGATAGGGAAGACCCTTGTTGTGTGCGTATGCCACGGCATCGCGCTCGGTAATCTCCATAATCGGCTTGATTCTCGGAACTAACCCCTCAATTCTCTTGTTTCTAGGCCGATTAGTTCGGACTATCCTGAGACTATCGCCCCTCATCATGTTCATCATTATTGTCTGCGCCTCATCGTCCAGAGTATGTCCCGTGGCTATCACATCAGCCCCAAGTTCGGTAGCTGCAAGATTGAGTGCTCTTCGTCTGAAGACGCCACAATAGGAACAAGCACCAATAGGCTTGTCCACATCTCGCATCTCGATGATGTCATCCATTGAATAATTGAGGATATTCGAGAAAGTTCTAACCTCTAGCTCCAATCCGAGAGACCTTGTTAGTTCGTGGGCTGCATCTAGAGCCTTGTCACGATATCCTTTGATTCCCTCATCAATAGTCAATGGTACAATCTCTGTGTTCGGATAATTCTTCTCAAGCTGATACAGAACATGCAGCAGAACGGCACTATCTTTTCCACCGGAGATTGCTACTGCAATCCGGTCATTTTCGCGTAACATCTTGTGCTTGTTTATCGTTCGACGTGTTCTCTCTTGAGTAGTTTCAGTTAGACAAGTTCTGCATAGAGCCTCTGCGGTGTAACGACGAAGATAGAATGCAGGCGCTTCACACTTGGAACACTGAACGGGCATTGTGGATTCCTCTCTTGAGCAAAGTTGAGGTATGTCATTTATTTTACTCTTCGTACCGGAAATCTCACTCGAGTGTATCGAGTAGATTATCAATCTCTGGGAGTCTCAGTTCGGTGTAATCTTGCAGCAAATCATGTACATTCCTGAAGTGATCTACGTGCTGCTTCATAGTTTCCGAAATTCCTTCTCTCAGGCCAGATTTCTCTGAGCTCTCAGCGAGAAAAATCGTCAGATCAGAGAACCTTCTCAACACTCCCAAGACCTCAAAGAAGTGAATGTTTTCCACTTCTCTGCCAAGAATGTGTTCATAGCCTGCAAGGACCAAATCACGTGATTTGCTGTTATCAAAGGTACCTATCATCATGAGAGTCCAACCCAGGTCAATTCGTGGGTCTGTTACTCGACAGGAGGTCCAGTCAATCACATACGGCTCATTCTCTTCTGTGACCAGTATATTGAAGGGATGGAAATCTCCATGGATAACTGAGGGTCGTTCGCACGGAACCTCAAAGACCCGATTTTCTAGCCAGTTCAAGACAGGCAACATCCCGCCAACACCAAGAGATGTGATGAATGAACCGAAATCTGAGAGATAGGATCGAGTGTAATGATGCATATCTTGTGATGAGTACTGTGAAGGGTCACTTACAAATGGTTTCCAATCAAGTCTGTGCAGTTCCAGAAACAGACGACAGAATGTCTCCCCAGTGTCAGTTAGCCGATCGTTTTGGATGAGAGGCAGTAGACCCATAGGACGGCCGTGGATTCGGTCCATTATGATGAAAGGACCGCCAAGCTTTGACGCGTTTCCCTCAACAAGGTGGACTCTTGGAACCGGATAGCCAGAATCCCTCAGTAACCTGAGCGATTCATATTCGGCCATCGCCTTTCTTCCTGAGGTCCCAGCCGGGAACATTCTGAGAATGAGATCTTCCTCCTCTACTCCATGAGGAGTATCATACTTGAGAATAAAGGAGAATATCTCGGTTTCCCATCCGGATACTCCATCGGATAGGCCTGATAGACTGTGCACTAGTACACTGGGTCGGTCAGGGAATGCTGCTTTGAGATAGGATTGGAGATGTGGAGTGTCCATAACTCATGTGCTGCAATTCAATGCATAATAATGCTGGTTCTTAGGACTATTCCTCATCTACCTCTTCGGAAACTTGTTCCTCGGAAGTGACAATGGGCCGTGTCTGGACTGCAATTTTTGATGCTCGGAAGTTTGCTGCATAAATGATGTCTTGAACGGTTTTGTGCCATTCTGCAGGTGAGATTGTTGTGTATATCTCTTTGAATGATTCAGCCAGACGCTCCACTCGCGCCAATGACTCCACTCGATCCTCTGAGAATCGCTTTTCCTCGAAGAACTGGAGTGCTAGGCCTTTCAGGGCCTCCCAATCTGTTTCGCCGTTGGACTGTAGTATGAGTCGCACTTTCTCTAGGGGTTCCTTCCATGATGTGGGAATGAACATGACTAGGTAGAAAAAAGAGGGTAGCACAGTAAATGCCGAGAAGGATAGATACACCAGTAGTATAACATCGAAATGCTCTCAAAATGTTAGTGAGAGATTCACAACATCAGCCCTTATGTCGAGGTCAACCATTGGTATATCAGAGCCAGACCCGTACCAGTACCGACCTGACCCCGCGCCCAGCAGAATCCATCCTGCAATGTTGTTTGCATTCAGTGTGTCGGCCCTGACTGCTACTAACCCATCAAGTCCACGTGGAAGGTCGATATTGATATCTACGCTCGATGGCCAGTAATCGCTGCCAAGCCCTATGTCAACTTCAAATGAATCAGTGGGCCCGAATCCTACATCCTCGTCGAGATTGAAAGATATGGTCCCGCTCACTCGGTAGTATGTGAAGGATGCACCCGTGAGAGTCACGTTGTTACTGTAGGACACTCTTGTATGAAGGTTCCTTCCCTCCATTATGATAATGTCATATGATATCTTGGAGTTGAGTACTATTGTAAGGTTATCAACGGCTTTGGTGCTACCATAGAGCGCAGTTATCATGACTGAGTCCGCATCCTGCTCTATCCTCAGAACCGAGTTAATGAAGTTCAACCCGTTCAAATAGACATCTAACTCGTACACCAGTGAAATCTCATTGCTGAAAGTGATCACGATGTCACAGCTTCTGAACATACTAAGTCTCAACTCAAAAGGAGTCGGAAGGTACTCTGGAGCACTCTCTTCGAAATGAAAAGAGTGACCCAGAGGATGGACCGTGATGAGGACCAATGTGCCCGTGGCAAGAAGTACCACAATGAGGATGGCAGCCCTTTTCCGTTGCATTCTCTCTCACACCTAGTAGTCATCGTTCCCCAATATATTTCCCTACTATAGGAAGTGCCATGGGGTCACCAATCCGGATTTGGTCAAGGACCGCATCATGGGAGCGCGAGAGTACATCTGTAGCAGCATGAGTGCTATGTTAACTGTAGCAAGCCCCAAGAATGCCTTCCTGTACGTCGAGCTTGTCCATACGGTTCTCGTAGTCCCGCCTACGACCACAGCCCGACTTCCTCTCGTCTGAACCGCTATCATTGCTGATTGTGCCACTATCGAGAGTGCAAACAATGCCATGAATCCTGTACGACCTCCTCGAGGCTGGGCGCCTTCATCAATCGAGGCCAAGTTGTCAAAAGCCATTTCGAAGATGACTTCTCCCATGATTCCGGCCGTGACATATGCAGCTTGGAGAACCACATTTGTCTTTGCCGCGGGGTGGCCTAAGAATGACGCCATACCTGCTCTTTCTGCAAACCCTCTGAGAGTTCTCTTCAGTCCCGAGAGACTGAAATGCGTATGGACATTCCGAGCCATCCATCCATCGGCCTTACTTGCCAGTTTTGCCACACGACTTCCTACTCCCCGCAAGCCCGCGGAG
>JAUVHR010000075.1 GCA_030593165.1 Candidatus Thorarchaeota archaeon | reverse complement strand
GTGCCCGATGGATGATGATCTTCCAGGACTAGTTGAGAAACTCCATCCACAATCCCCAGGGATATCAATGTCATTGTTTGTGATGAATGAAGCCACCTGGAAAATAATGGAGAAGAAACCAGCAAATCCAGAACGAATGTTGCCAATGGTGACAGTTCCATGGTTCTATTGGGAAGAGAGTGCAGAGAATCCAAGAAATCCCTATGGTGTTAGAAGGGATGATTCTTGTGATGGCAAGGTCCGACTTGACCTGAAAAATCGAGAATGCTCAGTAAATGGATTCGGCGGAGACTTCAATGGCATTGTCGAGGGACGAATTGTGGGGCAAAAGATTTCAATATGGCGAGCAGTAGCTCCTGAATTCCCAGGACCCACAAAGTTAGTTCCGTTCTACAAGTGTCAGGACATTGATGTGAAAATCGCTCTAGGCCAACATACTACCCATTTGTATCCTACACCTCGAACAGATCTTGATTACACATTCTCAGAGAACCCCAAGGTTTTCTTTGAACATGGACTGTTATTTGAAGCAGATGGAGACAATGTCATCCTTACTGTTGGTAAGAGGCGAGGACTACATCTCCGAGGTACCACTCTAATCTACATTGGGAGACCTTCTGAAAATGGGGACCAGTCAACTAATCTCCTTGGGTTTCATGTCTGGTTGATGGCATTGAAAACGGCAATCTCTCCCAAGTGAGTGCGGAAACTACACGCCCCAAACATTTCGTCAGTCTTCATGTTGATACCGTATAACCGGAGATGCGGAGGTGTTTCGAGTTAATCATCTCCTTCGTGCCACAGGAATCATTATAGGCGATGTCAGAACAGCCTCTTGATTCAATCATGGAACTTGAGGTTTCATTTCTACTAACAGGCATCCTCATAATCGTGGCAACAGTCTGGAGAGGGCGTCAGATTACAGGTTTCATTGCCCTTCAGCGAAGAATGAAAGACACGCTTGACATTCCAGATCTTGATTTCTCGGGGAATACCGAATACACTGACTGCTATTCCCATAGATGGATGATTGAAAATGTTGTGAAAAAGGCGCACAGCAAGTATGGTGCAATGTTTCAGGATCATCTCATGTACAATACTTTCCTTGCAGTTCTTTGGATTGGCGTGGTCTTAGGAATAATATCTATGATTATTGTAGTGTTCTTCATTTCATCAATGCGCATTATTGGTTCTGCAGTTCTTGTCTTCCTGTTCGGATTCATTATTATCATAGGGCCGGGCAATCCGAAGACTTCAGAGCTTTTTCTTGAAGATATCAATAGCCTAGACTTCTCTCATCTCAATAACGAGGACTATGTCTATGTTACCTTGGCGGTGAGAACAGTAAAACGATGGCTAGTAATTGCATTCATTATCGGTGTTTCCCTAGTTGCTGTCGCTCCATGGGCCATTCACCTGCCTACTGCGGCTGCGCTAGTAGTAGCAGTATTCTCAGATGTTTTTCTATGGACCCCGGCACTGTTCCTAGCTGACTTTTGGTTTCCGCTCTCACTCATATATCTAGCCGGATTGCCAATCTTACTGTTTTACTTGATTCCAAGAAGCATACTATCCGTTCTGAGAAAACGGGATGAAACATCCTAGATGTAGTTCCCCAAAATGAGAAACAGTATTGACAGTATGATGGTGAAAATTGATGCGCCCAAGATTTTCCGGCCAATAAGAGCAGCTCGCCAAGAAGCTACTGGAACGCCATCATCATCGTATCGTTTGTCATCTTCAAGTGGCTGACGCGCCATCAAGCATCCACCTACTACAAGCATTCCAGCAAACTCAAAGAAGAGAAGATTGGATACGATGTAGAATACGGATACATCACCAAGTACCACTAGAGTCAGGAATGCAATGAGAATATCAACTACCGCGAATATCGCTGCAATCGCCATTATCTCAAACAGAAATCGTGATTTCTCCGCCATACTTGCACCCACCTATCTGTCTAGATTAGAAGGGTAAAGACCATCCCGAATACCAAGAAGACAATAATCAAGATGATGATTGGAAGAAAGATTGTCTGGAGCGAGGCAATGAAAAGGGCGAGATAATCCTTAGCATCAAGTGTCACTGTTGACTCCTGTCGCTTCTCATGGTAGACTACATCGTCCCAAGAAACCTTGTCATCTTCGAAATCAGAGGATTCATCCGCATGGTCTATTCCGGAATTCATTAGACATCCCATCACATATACACATTGAAGGTCATTAGTCTCTCGATAGAGGACCTCTATGTGCCTTCAACACTTAAGGCGTAGTCCTGCTGTGTGCTTTCACCAAAGTCCAGCGTACCTGCGAAATGACAGGCGACCAAGTGTCCATTCCCAATATCTTTGAGCTCTGGTTCTTCGCGACTGCAGATCTCTTGGTAGTGAATGCACCTCGGATGGAATCTACAACCCCGCGGAGGATTGATAGGGCTGGGCACTTCCCCGCTTAGTATTTGAGCTCTCCCCGCAAATGTTGGATCCGGAATGGGAACAGCTGAAACAAGTGCAAATGTGTATGGATGAGCAGCTGTTCGGAAGATGTCCTCTGGAGTTAGTTCGACTATTTTGCCGAGATACATCACGGCAATTCGGTCGCTCATGTGTTTGACAACACTCAGATTGTGAGAGATGAACATGTATGTAAGGTTGAACTCATCCTGAAGATCTTTCATTAGATTCAAGGTCTGAGCTTGAACGGACACATCTGTGCTTGACGTGGGTTCATCCATGACAACAAACTTGGGATTCAATGCAAGAGCTCGTGCAATGCAGATTCTTTGCCTTTGACCTCCACTGAATTCGTGGGGATATCGATTCAAGTGGGCTTCTGTCAGTCCAACTTTTTTCAGGAGTGTCAGAACCATATCACGCATCTTTCGACCCTTAGCAACTCCATTGACCAATAATGGTTCTCCAACAGAGTTCTTGATTGTGACTCGAGGATCAAGAGATGCCATTGGGTCCTGAAACACGATCTGCATCATACCCCGTATTCCTCTAAGCTCACCTCTACTGAGATCTGTAATGTCTTCCCCATCAAAGAAGATTCTTCCACCGGAAGGCTCGAGGAGTCGTAGGATTGTCCGTCCAAGAGTGGTCTTTCCACATCCGCTCTCGCCGACTACTCCCAATGTTTCACCCGTTTTAATCTCAAGACTGACACCATCAACAGCGTGTACCTTTCCAATGACTTTGCGGAAGACTCCTCCGGTCAGCGGGAAATACTTCTTGAGGTCCTCAGTTCTTACTAATGTTTCCAAATGTTTTACCTCCTCAACTGGTCAAGGGATGGTGACACGCCACCCAGTGACCCGGTCCAATCTCTTCAAGTCTTGGTTTCTTTTCTTTACAGATGCCAGTAGCATAGTCGCATCTTGGGTGAAATCGACAGCCAGGTGGAGGGTAGATCAGATTAGGTACAGAACCTGCAATCTGAGGAAGTCGTATCTTCGACTCATGAAGCTTTGGAACAGCTGTCAAGAGGCCGGCGGTATACGGATGAAGAGGGTCGGCGAATAGCTCGCCTGTAGCACATGTTTCTACTGTGGTTCCGGCATACATGACGTTGACCCAATCGCATGTTTCAGCCACCACGCCCATGTCATGAGTTATGACAATGATTGAAGTTCCAATCTCTTTCTTCAGCTGGTTTAGCAATTTTAGCACCTGTGCCTGAACAGTTACATCCAGAGCAGTGGTCGCTTCATCACAGATTAAGATGCTAGGGTTGCACGCTAGGGACATGGCAATAAGAGCTCTCTGTCGCATTCCTCCGGAGAGCTCATGCGGATATTGATTCACTACCTGGTCGGGTGCTGGCATCCGAACTAACTTGAGCATTTCAATAGCCCTCAGCATGGCAGCCTTTTTCTTCGATTTGGTATCAGGTTCTGGGGGATCCTCTAACTGTCCTTTGTAGTACATTATCTTCTGTTCAATATTGGCACGGTCATCGCCGGATGTCTCCTCAGTTAGCGTAGACTCAAGCGCGGCTATCTTCATCAGTAGAACATCTTCCGAAAGATCTTGATGCAGTATTATGACTTCAGCAATCTGATCACCAATTCTGAACACCGGATTTGGATAAGTAGCGGGATCCTGAAACACAATTGAAATTTTGTTCCCACGAATCTCCAGCATCTCTTCGTCCATAAGTTGCAGGAGGTCGATTTCTATAACCTCACCAGTTTCTTGATCCAAGTCGTAGAAGAGGACTTGTCCACTCTCAATCCTGCCAGGCGCTTCCACAAGACGGAGAATCGACTTTGCAGTCACAGATTTTCCACAACCAGTTTCTCCTACAACACCCATGGTGTCACCCCGTCTGAGAAACATGTCAACGCCATCAAGGGCTTTCACAACACCTTCATAGGTGTGAAACGATACAAACAACTGCTTGACTGACATTACGAATTCGTTGGACATCTTTCATACCTCATCGGTTGTATGCATTTCATCTCCGTCTGAGTTTTGGATCCATTATGTCTCTGACACCATCTCCAACAAGGTTGAATGCGAGTGCTGTGACAAGTATCGCTAGACCAGGATAGAGCGTCATCCAAGGTGCACCCAGAAGATGGTCTTGACCATTAGCAATCATCAGTCCCCATTCAGCAGTTCCTACGGGTGGACCAAAACCTATGTACGCCAATCCAGCAGCCACAAGGAGCACTGAACCAATATCCATTGTGGCCTGTACAATCACTGGCTGAATAGTATTGGGAAGAATGTGGAAGAATAGAATTCTAGAATCACTTGCGCCAACGGATCGTGCGGCCTCAATATACAGCTTTTCGCGTTCAGCAAGAACTTGTCCTCTCACGAGTCGAGCGTAGGTTGGCCACCATGTGATCATTAGTGCAATACTGATGTTTTGTAGGTTACGTTCGCCAAGAGCCATGACAATAGCCATAGCTAGAATCAGCCCCGGAAATGCGAAGAAGATGTCAGTGATGCGCATGACCAATTCATCTAGCTTTCCACCATAGTAACCCGAAGCTGCGCCAATGATGGCACCTATTGAAAGGGCAACAAAGACAACACTCAACGCAATTCTCAGGTCTTCCTGTGCGCCCCAAACTATCCTACTGTAAATGTCGCCTCCGTAATTATCCGTGCCCCAAATATGATCGGGGTAGAATGTGCGGTAATTGAGAACAACACGCGTATTTGCCGTCCATGTATTGGTCTTGTAAGCAGCCGAGATCTGGAGCTCCCAAACATAGGTTGCTGTGTTATCAGGTAGAGTAATGTATTGAAGAAGCGTGCCAGTAGTACTGTTTATTCTACGTACAAGATATGATTCACGTTGGCTTTCACTCAAGCTTTCATAGGTACTCAGATTAAGTTCATAGAAGCTGGCTGTAATGTTGATATCTGTACTACTGTTGACATGGACACTATCCAATCCTACATCTATGCTCGAAACCCCAAAGAACAGCCGAGGTAACTCAGTAGTTTCGAGATGTGATTCCGAAACTGTGAATTCATTATAGTAGAAGTCTGGTAAGAGCGCTATCTCCAGTTCAGTATCTTCGAGAAGATAGTCATTAATATTATTTAGACTCAGACTTGCAGAACCGGGTGGAAGTCTCATATCTCCAAAGGGCATATCCTCAGCTTCATAGGTAGCAATCCAAGGTGCGAAGAGAGCGACCGAAACCATGAATACAATGATAATGATTCCAGCAACAACCAGAGGACTCTTTCGTACAAGATGTAACGTGAACCTTGTTTCTTTGGCTCGTGGTTTCATATCTTCAATATACTCGCTAAGCCAAAACACCTTCACTCCTGGAAGGAATAGGAAAACAATCTGTATTATTGAAATAAGAATGAAAGGTAGACCAACCACGCCAATAGTGGCAAAAACAACTATTGATATCAGGCTCATGTAAAGAGTTCCACTGAATGCTTCAGGGAGTTGTTCCAGAAGACCATCACTGGCTCTAAGGAGGATCACTGATAATACGAGAATTATCAGACCTTGCAGAGACCACATGCCTAGATACTCAGGGGGGGTTACAGCTCCAAACCATCCCATGATTCCGTAGGCTATGTTGCCAAAGAAGATCATTCCACCGAATATCAGACCAGCCATTGCATAGATAGTCTGCACGCCGATTAGGATACGAACAGCATTTCCGTCAAGACCGTTGTCCTGGACATCAGGCGCATATGATTCTTGATTATCAGACTCCATTACAGTCACATCCTCCATTCAGCCAAACCTAATCCGTGGATCAAGAATGCCGTAGACCAGATCAACAATGAGATTGGCTGTTACAAATATGAATGCGACAAGCAGTGTGAAACCGTTGATGGCAGCCATATCAGAGTTGAGAATAGCTCTTACGGCCCACTTCCCTAACCCAGGCCAATTGAATATGGTCTCCGTTAGTACCGCTCCCGTCATGAGCCCCCCGAATGCTAATCCAATAATGGTAACCGTTGGAATCAGTGCATTCCTCAAAGCATGTCTGTATATTACAATCCTCTCACTCAGACCTTTTGATTTTGCCAATGTGATGTAGTCCTCTTTTATGACCTCTAACATACTGGACCGCATCATTCTTGTGATGATGGCCAATGTTATGTAACCCAAACAAAAGGCGGGCATTATCAGATGTACAACAGCATCGACAAACAAGTACACGTCCTGCTCAATGATTAACGAATCGAATAATATGAATCCAGTAGTGGGATAATATGTGAATCTCCGAATATTGTATCTGTCACCACCAGGCAGGTATGGGAGATCATTAATCGAAAGCTGATAGAATAAAACGTATTTAAGCATTAAACCAAACCAGAATATAGGCATTGAAACACCTGTTAGAGCAAAGACTCGGGTGATATGGTCAGCCGGCTTGTCCTTTCTTGTTGCGGAGATGATGCCTAATGGAATTCCAAGAATAACTGCAAATATCATCGCGACAATGGCGAGCTCAATTGTTGCTGGAAAGAGTCTTGCGAGGACAATGAGTACTGGCTGGTCCGCACCAATTGACGTACTCAAACCCCAATCACCTCGGAATAAGTTTGTTAGATAAATGAAGTACTGAACAATTTCAGGTTCGTCTAATCCGTATCGTAGGCGAATTCCTGCAATTGCCGCTTCGGGTGTCCTCTCTGTAATGTACATTGCTATCGGGTCGCCGACCATATAGGAGAGAAACCAAGTGATTGTCAGAACACCGAAAACGACTGGAATCGCAAGTAATACTCTTCGAATAATAAAGTCTCTCAGCTTCATGGATGGACCCCCGAGTTTGCTCAGGCTACAATACAATAGGACGTTGTCAGCAGGACTCTGAGTGCCGGAATTTCCTCGGTACTTAAAACTTTGGTTCCCACCAACGAAGTACCCTAACTTGGAAGGAGATTCACAAGCTATATTAGATTGGATACGTGAAACGCCTGTAGTGAAATACTGAACTCAGGTTGACTTACTATATTCGAAAGAATACATCAACCTAGTTTGTAGTTCCGGTCCATTTGATGGATCGGCTCTACCGCGGAAGAGAAAGACGAGATGGATGACATGCAAAGAAATCAACTTCTAGCAGTCCTCGTGGTCGTTGTGATAGTTGGTGCCGCAGGAGCGTTTATTCTGTTAGCACCACCACCAATTACTCTTGCGGAGGATCAAACAATTATATGGGAAACCATTGGCCTTCCGGAGTATATGGATCCACACAAGAACTACGAAACAGCCGGCTCGTGGGTACATTTCAACATCTATGAAACGATGTTTACTTATCCATGGGACACTGCTGACACAAACCCGTCTGTACCACTATTAGCTACAGACGTATCAACATCGGCGGATGGGAAGACCTACACGTTCACACTACGTGAGGGAGTAACATTCCAAGATGGAACTGAATGGAACTCTACAGCCGCTCAGATGAACTTCTGGCGAATCCTTGGATGCGGCTGGGACGACGGTTGGGGTCCGGCATGGATGATTGCAGAACCAATCCTCGGTGGCTTAGCTGTGGAGGATGCTGTATACGATTATGGAGATGGTAGTCAGGAGCACATTGATGCTTGGAACATCTGGATGAACAGTTCAGGTGCAGTGACTACTGATGGTGAGTTCACCTTAGTCATCAAACTTGCATACGCATACACTCCGTTCGTATCCGCAATGACCTATGAGGTTGCTGCGATGATTAGTCCAACATACTTCATGGCCCATGGTGGCATGGCGCCTGGTGGAGACGCCTCATGGATGAATGAACATGCTTGCGGAACAGGCCCATACGAACTTGTAACATGGATACAGGATGACAGGATTGAAATGACCCTCTTTGAAGACTACTGGCGAGCAGAGGATGCAAAGATTACTCACACCTATGCTGGCACAATAACCGATGTCACAATCAAGCTAAATGCTGAGGTGAACAGCAGGATATTGAACCTTGAAGCGGGTACAGTCGATGCAGGATACTGGCCAGTCACTCATTCATATTTGCTCTACAACAACGTTACCACAATCGGTGACGGGACATTGCAGAGTCTGAATCCGGACCTTAAGGTCTGGGCTGGCAATCCGACATTTGACGTCATGTTCCTAGGATTCAACATGAACCCGTACCTGAACAGGTCCGGTGAAATCACGCTGACTCCATGGGCAGACATCAATGCGAGGAAAGCTGTTTCATATGCATTTGACTACGATGCGCTCATCGACAATGTCCTGAATGGCTTTGGACAGCAGTTGCAGGGTCCGATTCCAATTGGAATGTTCGGACACTACGATGACCTGTTCATGTTTGAACTGGACATGGATCTTGCGGTCACGGCTTGGAACCTGGCAATGGAAGATGGTCTAGATGACATATGGGCGAACAACTCATACATGCTAGACATCTACTACAACGAGGGTAACACCCAGCGTGAGGCAGCAGCACTGTTGGTCAAGCAAGGTATCGAAGCAATCATTGCTGATCCTGCTTCCACAAATCCCAGTGAAACGCTGGTGATTGACGTAAAGTCTCTAGAGTGGGCTAGCTACTTGTATCAGGTGAGAAACAAGCAGCTTCCGATCTTCTGGCTCGGATGGGCACCAGACTATGCAGACCCAGATAACTACGCAGCACCATTCGTCAAGTCCACAGGTACCTTCCCGTCTCGGGTTGGTCTTGCTGGCTCAACTGGCGTGGACGGTGTTGTATGGGATGCAGCAACAATAGATGATTTGATTGATGATGCTGCTGTAGAAACCAATGCAGCAACTCGGATATCATTGTATCAGCAAGTCCAAGAGGCTATTGTTGCCCACTGTGCATTCCTTTGGGGCTACCAGTCTACGAGCTTCCACGTTGAACGCGTCGAGATGAACGGCTATATCTTCAACCCGATGCACGATCCGTACTTCTACCACTACTTCAAGACAGCTTGAAATAGATGAAAGGAAGTAAAGAGTTCAAATATAGTATAAAATGAAGACCGAGGTTTCAGCCCCGGTCTCGCATTCTCTTTTTTTCATGAACATTCCCTCAAGTTGCCAGCCCTTGCGGGTTTCGGAGACCAGCCCCGATAGAACATAGTCCTCCGAGATGGCACACTTGGAAGGACTTAAAGCGAGTCATTCTTGGACAACTGGCAGGTGCTCTAGAGCATGACAACCTCCCAGAAGACAAGCACGCTTTCATCCATGACTACGCACCAGATGTTCACACTGTGGAGTCAAGAGAAGTGGGTCAGGAATCTTGTTCTTCTGCTTACTCCCATTGGATTTATTGATGCAATCTATACAGTGCTCTTATTCAACGCATTAGGTCCTAGCTTTGAGTATAATCCATTAGTCCGAGCAGCTTTGGAGAGTCCGTGGTGGTTCGTCTGGTTCCTAATTGATGCTCTTTCCTTTTTCCTGTTCATTATGATGGCAGGATCATACTATCTCCATACACGAACCAGTCTTGTCAGAAATCGAACAGGTATAGTTTCAGGGCTTGTTGCATTGAGAGTCGGAGCAGCTGCTCACAACTTGATTCGTTTCTATGGCATATACTCGGCATTCCTCGGCGGATTCCTGGTCGCATGCATTACCTATGTGATTATGGACAGTCTATTGGACCGAACAAGCGATGTATCTTGGAAGGGGTTCAAGCAATGGTGGAGACACAAATACGATGGTTTCCATGACCGTAGGCTTATTCAAAGTGCAAAGAAAACAGAACGAGGAGATGAAACACAAGTGGAAGAACAGACTGAGGAAGAAATGGAAGTTGAATTGCCAACTCGGAGCAGACATTGGGGAAAACGCGTTCTATACCTACTAATTGCAGTGTCCATTTTTATATTCATGCCGTTCTTCCTGGTAAAACTAGCAGAATGGAGTGGGGCAGCCGCATGGACCGAAGAGTATGGGCCGTTAGTGTTTTGGAATGCTGTTTCAGGTTCTGCATTCATATTAGGATTCATTGCGATCTGTTTCTTTACTGCTACGATAATGTACTTCATTCTGAAGTCATTTGAAGCTGATGAAGGCTCGTGGTAAGGTACTCACCAATCTTGGTTGATGATACCCACTATTCTTCTCGTCATCAGATCATTGATGTTGGAATTCGTACTGACCCCAGTCTGATTCTGTTTGCTTAGTCCATTCTATTGCTTGCTCATTGTTAGAGCCATTATCGCTTTCTGAACATGTAGACGATTCTCAGCTACATCATAGACAATTGACTTCGGACCATCACAGACCTCGTCAGTGACTTCGGCGTTCCTGTCAACCGGACCGCAGTGGGTGAAGAAGGCGTCATTTGTCTTTGACATCCAATCCTTAGTAGCAATCCAATCGTCATACTTCGCGGCAATCTCAATCTCCTTCTTTTTAGTCTCGTCAACACCATGCTTCATCATACCTTCGTAGAAGCCTGCAGTCATCCAGTTGCGTGAGTAGACAAAGTCGGCATTCTCATAACCTTCCTCGAGATCATGAACAATCTCAAAGCGTCCACCTGCCGCATCAGCGTTCTCTTCGCACCACTTGATGACCTCTGGGTCCAAATCGTAGCCTGGCGGATGCGCAAGAGTGACATCCATTCCAAGACGGGAATTGATCAGAATGCTCTCCTGAACGGAACACCATGAACGGACCAGAGCACCTTTGCCCCACACCTGCACAATCTTCTTTCCTTTCAAATCCTTGCCGCCATGCATGCGGTATCCCATGACATCAGCAAGTCCCTGACATGGATGGAAACGATCATGCGCCATACTCACTATGGGAATGCTAGCGTACTTTGCATACTCCTGAAGCATTTCATGACCCTGGCCATAGTATTCCAAGGCGGTTTCCAATATCCTGATGCCGACCCCAACTGCGTATCTGCTCATCACTTCAGCGGCGTCCTGAATGGTTTCGCCTGCAGACTTGGCACTCTTCAACCTCATCGACTTGGGTTCGAGAAATTGGGCATGCCCCCCAAGCTCGGTGGCTGCCGCCTCAAATGATTGTCTGGTTCGAACTGATGGATTATAGAAGAACATGAAAAATGTCCGATTGTCCAGGCTCGTTCGGGTGGGATGGTCATACCTGTTTGCCTTCATCTCAAAAGACAGGTCGAGCGTCTTCTCAAGCTCTTCAACGCTCCAATCCTGTGTACATAATAAATCGCGACCGTACAAATCTACCATGGTCATCACGCAGACAACCCAGAGTCATTCCGATTTAGGTCT
>JAUVHR010000070.1 GCA_030593165.1 Candidatus Thorarchaeota archaeon | reverse complement strand
AAGGCTTTGAGGGAGAGCGAGGAGCGATTGGAACTGGCATTACGGGGGGCTGATTTAGGCATCTTTGATTGGAACATCCAGACAGGTGAAATGATACGCAATAATCGATGGGCGGAAATCTTCGGTTTCGTACTAGAGGAGATCGAACCTACTTTGGACTTCTGGGAGAAGTTGATTCATCCTGATGATTTGCCGCAGGTCAAGCAGATAATGGAAGATTTCCTTGAAGAGAAGACAACTTTCTGGGAGGCTGAGTATTGTGCTCGGACGAAATCAGGTGGATTAGTGTGGATCCAGGATCGTGGAAAGATTGTTGAGTGGGATGAAGCGAACAGACCGCTACGTGCTACTGGTACACTCCTGGACTTCACCAAGCGTAAGCGAGCTGAGGAAGCACTGAGAGAAAGTGAAGAACTGTTCAGGGCAACATTTGAGGCGACTGCTGGAGGTATTCTTGTAGTGAGTGATACTGGCGAAATCATTCATGGAAATCCTCAATTCGTTGAGATGTTTGGTATCCCGGATGAACTCATACAAACACTGGACAGTCAGAAACTGCTAGAGTATATCCTTGACCAACTGAAAGAGCCAGACGAGTTCCACTCCAAGACGCTAGAGCTACGTAAGAGCCCAACGAAGAGCTCTGATGTTATCTTATTCAAGGATGGGCGTGTCTTCGAACGAATCGGAGGTCCCTTAATTCTGGAAGGGAAAACCAACGGTCGTGTCTGGAGCTTCAGAAACATCACAGAACGCAAACGGGCAGAGGAAGCCCTACGGATTAGTGAGCAACGTTATCGAGACTTCATTACTCACATGCCTGAAGGAATGTCAGTTTCAGATCTGGATGATAAGATCATTCTAGTCAATCAGGCCTTTGCTGAGGTGTTTGGATATGAACCCGCGGAACTCATAGGTATGCATGCCCCAGATCTAATTCATCCCGACGAAATAGAGAAGTTGACAGAACAGACTGCTCTTAGAAAAGTCGGGAAGGCATCAACATACAGAATCAGAATAATTCGGAAAGACCAAGAATCAAGAACCATTCGAGTATCGGCAGTCCCCTCCAGAGACCAAGATGGCAATATTGAAGCCACAGTTGCAGTCATCACTGACATCACGGAGAGGGTTCATGCAGAGGAGGCATTACGAAGAAGTGAACAACGCTACCGAGAACTTATCACCTACATGCCAGAAGGGATGGTGGTTGCTGACCTCGCGGAAGAGATTCTTCTGGTCAACAAGGTCTTTGCAGGAACACTTGGATACGAACCCGAAGAACTGGTTGGTATGGACCTGAGAGACCTGATTGAGGAAGACCAGCTAGAGAAGATTGCAAGCGAAACCACCCTAAGGAGGCGTGGAGAGGCATCATCTTACAGACTCAAGATGGTTCGCCGAAACGGTGAGTCAAGGATTATTCTTGTTTCTGCACTTCCTACCAGAGATGATGATGGTGTTGTCAACGGCACAGTTGCAGTCGTGACTGATATCACCGAGCGTGTCCAAGCTGAGGAAGCATTGCGTGAGAGCGAGAAACGTTACCGTCTTCTTGCGGATAATGTGTCAGATGTTATTTGGATTGTGGACATGAATCTACGGTTCACCTATATCAGTCCATCAGTAAAACAGGTGTTTGGTTATACTATTGAAGAAGCCATGTCCAAGTCCATCGATGAGATCATGACTCGTGAGTCGTTTGAAGCAATCATGACCGAGTTCGCAGAAGCTATGGCTATGGAGAATACCGACCGTTACGAGGGTGCTGAAGGACCTGCAATGCAGATTGAGATGTATCATCAGGACGGTTCGAGAATGTGGGCTGAGTTCTCAAGGAGTTTCCTACGTGATGGTGGTGACACTCCTATTGCGATTCTGGGAGTTGCTCGGGACATCACCGAACGTAAGCGCGCGGAGGAAACACAGGAACGCGAACGTAAAGCTTTCAGCATTATTGCAGAAGCAGCAGTTCATGCTACAACCGTTTCGGATCTGTGCCATAGAGTCTTGGATGAGGTTATTGAGGTGTTAGAGTTCGATGTTGGTGCAGTGAGATTATACGACGAGGAAGCCCATCTCTTGGAATTGGTAGCAGTTGTGGGTATGAGTGAAGAAGATGTAAAGAATAAAACCAGTGCTCAGAGGCTCGAGGATCCTACGACGGTGGTTCCAATCGTAACCCACACCCGGCAGGATATCTTTGGCATAGATGTGACCACACTTGACACGCAAGAGGACCTCAAATTGAAACTCGATGAGCTAGAAGCCCGTCTGGTCATCTCTTGGCCAATCCAAGGTGCAGATCAGGACCTTCTGGGCGTGATATTACTCATGGCTTACACGCCTAAGGAGGTTTCGGAAAAAGATCGGACTTTCTTTGATACTGCCGCAGGAGTGTTCGCAACCGTTCTTGAGCGCCGTCGTGTTGAGGAGAAACTTCGTGAGAGTGAAGAAAGATTCGTGCTGTTTGCTGATCATCTGCCAGGACCTCTCTATATCAAAGACCATGAGTCTAGAGTCTTGTTCACAAATAGATTCATGAGAGTAATCACTAGTGATGATTGGGTAGGGAAGACCAACTATGATCTCTTCCCACTTGAAGTAGCGGAACAGCTAACATCTGAGGAACAAAGAGTCATTACTGACGGACCAATTGAAACCATTGAACGTAGACAAGCTGAGAATGGTACGATTCGGACCTTTCAGAGTCTCAAGTTCCCGATTTTCAGAGCAGGGAATCCGCCTCTGATTGGTGGGTTCTCAATAGATATAACACGGCAGAAGACTGCTGAGGAACAGCTTGAGAGAGCTGCAGCGAGGGCTGAGTTCTTCAATGATCTGATGGTGCATGATCTCAACAACATGCACCAAGGAATCATGTCAAGTCTTGAGCTTATACTCATGGACACTGACCTTTCTAGTAGCTCGACAGATTTCACAGAGCGTGCATTAGAACAGACAAGGCGCAGTGTGACTCTTGTCGGGAACGTTCGGAAACTCTCGAGAGTGGATAGGGAGCAGGTAGAGCTTTCCAAGACATATCCTTACTCGATGCTTGTGACTGCCATTGAGATGGTCAAGAACTCATTTCCAAAGAAGGAGATCAGTCTAAACACAAACATGGTTGAAGGAGGCCATCCAGTGTTGGCAGACGAGTTCCTCCTGGATATCTTCTACAATCTCTTGCATAACTCGATGAACGCAGACCCGAGCAATGAAGTCATCCTTGATATCTTAGCGACTCCTTCAGATGAGGCGGGTTTCATGAAGATTGTGTTCAAGGACAGAGGGCCTGGTATCAGTGATGAGATGAAAGAAACTATTCTCACTCGACTGGAAGGTAAGGGACCGCATGGCTGGGGTCTGGGTCTTACATTGGTGAAGCGAATCATCGATAGATATGGAGGCAAGGTTTGGATAGAGGACAGGGTGGAGGGTGACCATAGACAAGGTGCATGTATAGTCATCCTACTAGTTGATGCAAGCCGAAAGAATTGATTTGACTTGTGAATTGAGCGTAGGGCACTATCCTCTAGTCAATCTCCGACGAATCTTCCTACATGACTTCTCGTAGTTTCTTCAACAAGTCTTTCCTTGCCAAGTAGGTGTAGCTTAGCAGCTTCCCATTGTAGACAATGTTGAAGACACCATATGCCGAAGGTGCATTTTCTTGAACCTCCCTCGCGTTCTTCAGTTCAATTGCCCTGGCGTTGATACCCTCGTCTTTGGCTGTTTCAAGCAGTGACTTAACTGCATCTGGTTGATAGGGGCATTGTCCCGAATACAACACTGTGAGTCCCGAACCATATCTATTCTGTCTTTTTTCCCAATTTGTTGGGAATCTTGGGTCTGGTACATCTTTGAATCTCTTGATGACTAACTCGAAGCAAGGTGGTGCAGTATCGACTACCTCAAAACCCTCTTTCATGAGTATCTCTTTGTCAGCCAACCATGTTCTCTTACTGGTAACCATCGCAACTCCTGCCGCACCTTCCCTTTGTGCAGCCTCGACGCACATCTCAACCAGCTTTGTGCCATATCCTCTGTTCTTCCACTTTCCAACCACCCACAAACAATGGATTACCATATAGTCTGATGCACTTACAGCCCTCCAAGCAAACTCTCCTGGAACATACTCAATGAATCCTCTAGAAGTCATCTTCCCTCTATCATTCACGAGCAGAATTTTGATTCTGAGTCCTTCACTGTAGCGTTCAATGAACCAGTTCAGTTTATTCTGGTATCCCTCGGAGTTCTTCTTCGATTTTTTGCAGAGAAGATCGTACTCCTCGACGTTTTCTGGGCTCACATCTACAATTTCGTATTCTCTTGCCATTCCAATCTCAACTCCAACGGATTGCCTATTCCCCCAATCACATTACTTCATACCTCTTTGGCCAGCCGTCGCTTCCACGCCTTCTCAATCTTCTTCTCTCTGTTGTAATGCCCCATCTCTCCAGAAGAGCGCGTTGGGCTCCCTTTGAGAACAACATACCCCTCAAAGACGAGCAGGAGGACTGCAGGAATGAATCCTGTAATATCGCCGCCAATGAAGAAACCCACAAATCCAATCGCAACGGATGTGATAATCGTCCAAAGTCCAGCAAAGAAGAAAAACCACTTCCTTCTGTTTGCTGGTGCTTTTAGGAAGCTTACATAATCAATCTTGATAGTTGGTTCATAGTAGTCATCTCGACACATACCTAGGATACGAATGCCTAACACCCTTCCAGCAATCACACGACCTAGAGGGTAGAAGAAGGCAACAACACCCATGACGCAGAAGAAACGGAGCACGAACAACCAGATATCTGTCGGAGTCCAGCTTAGAATATTGCTCCAGTCGAGCGGTGAAGCAAGAAGCCAATAATATGCGAGTAATGGTCCGAGACCCAGAAGAATCATCACTGTCAATGCTGGGCCAGTTCGGAAAGTTCTACCCCGGTCCACCTCAAACAATATGTCTCTGACCTCAGCCGCAACAGCAATCTCATCATCATTTGGATGAGGTTCTCTTTTTATCTGACGCACAAGTTTCCAGAAGTATTTCCTTGTTTCACTCGTTACGTTCTCAGGATCCTGCATTACCTCTTCTCGAATGCGTGCAAGTTCTTGAAGTCTTTCAGTCACTTCGACGGGCCTCAGAATTCCAAGTAATCACACCTACATGAAGTCTTTGCATGATAGAAAACTTGGGCCAATCATTTCCGAAAGACTGGATTCAAACAGTTGGAACCATTTGTCCCATTTCCTGTCACTCTGAGTGGTCCTTTACCATTTGCCAGCTGAATTTCGCTGATGCTAATCCGATAACGATACATACCATTCCAAGCAACGCAAGAGGGGCTGCAAAAGCCCATGTGGTGTACGCTCCTATGGCAAGCATCATGAAACACATTACAATTCCGAATCCCAGTGTACAAAATGCTACACAGCACGCTAGCGTAGTCTTCATCGCCGCTCCAAAACTGTCGTCCTTTCTCTTTGGGGGCGGGGGTGATCTAGGTGTTGAAATCTCTACCCTGTTGATAGACCTTCCATACCAAGGCATACCGGTATACATGCCCAAGCATTTCAGTGCCCGCATTGTACTTAAGCGCTCACCTGATTGCGATGGCAATACAAACCGCAATATATAGGACAAAGTAAGATTGTATTTCAAACCAGAAAATTTGATATCTCGAATTCTACATGGAGAATCACATCATGGTGGATGATGAGACCGAACAAGTCTACGTTTTCTGCAACATATGTCAGCAGAATGTACCTCTCGACATTACAGAAGAGGATATAGAGAAGACAAAAAGCGGTCTAACAGCAGTTCTATCGATACATGGAACTCCCCAACATGCAATTCTAGTCTATCTAGACAAACAACTCAAAGTGAGAGGTAGTGAGTATCCATCAGTTTTGCAGGTGGAAGAGAGCACATCTGCTGAAGTTGCGCCTGATCTACCAGCTGAGGACGCTGAGTATGATTTGGAATCTATTGTTAGCTCTTTTGGAGACGCACACGAAGAAGCCATCATATCATTTGCACAGATTATCGCGCAAATCATAGTGGGCAATTCCTTGTATCTCATTCATAATAACCGAAGTATTGGAAAGGTTGTAAAGGAGCAGTTGGACTCGCTCTTCACCGAACAGGACACGCATCTCTTCGTCATTAGTTATGACGAGATTGACGGCGTCAGTGGAATGAGACCAACAATCTTCGATCTTAGATTTGGCAGCTTCATCTCTAAGGGAGTTGCAATAGATACCGATTACTTCGAAAAGCTGGTAAGAGATTCACTTGCCGCCGCAAGAGGCTTCAATCTGTTGAAGAACGAGTTCAGTAAATTGATGTATTCTTACAGGCGCCTTTGGGAGCTACTGTCTGCAGGTACGAAAAAATACACTCGCAAAAGGCTCGCTTATCTTGTCTCGATTGATTTGGAGCTTATTCCACTCCTTCTAAGAATGGCAGAGAATGATGGAGTCGAGGTAAAGGCGCGTGTAAGATGAGAGGTTCTACTGAAACCGCTCATATGTTCCGATGGTACTAGGTCCTCCTAAGGGCTGGTCTGCAAATACGCTCAAATGCCATTTGCTCCACACTTCTCAAGGAATCTCCATCATACCTATAACTCACAACACGGTTTTCAAGAACGGCGAGTGAATGATATGTCAAGAGAGGTCCGGGATGAATTGAAGGACATGGAGCGTTTCATGGCTGCTGCAATCGACGAGGCACGTACGGGTCTGAGAGAAGGTGGGATTCCTATTGGATCTGTGTTGGTCATTGATGGTGAGATTGTTGGCAGAGGCCATAATCGACGTGTGCAGAAAGGAAGTGCAATCCTTCACGCTGAAATGGATGCTCTGGAAAATGCAGGTCGGCTCTCGGCATCTGACTATAGACGATCGGTCATATACTCCACACTTTCACCCTGTAGTATGTGCAGTGGTGCAATACTCCTGTATGGAATTCCAACAGTGGTTGTAGGCGAGAACAAGACTTTCCAAGGACCAGAGGATTATGTAAGAAGCCAAGGAGTTGATGTGATTGTGTTACAGGACGAAACATGTATTGCTATGATGACCGAGTTCATCGAGAACAATCCCAGTCTTTGGAACGAGGATATAGGTGAGGAGGAATAGCTCACGCCTAAAGCTTACCATAAGCTCTGCGTTTCAAGAACTTACCGTACCCAACCTCTCCAACGAACTTGCCATCCCTCGCGACGACTTTTCCTCTAGACATTGTAACAGCGGGGTATCCAACGAGCTCCCATCCCTCGAATGGACTCCAGTCGCAGTTTGTCTGCAGGTCGGCTGCGTGAAGTGTGACTTTTTTCTCCTGATCGAAGATAACCAAATCTGCATCGCTTCCAACCGTAATAGACCCCTTTTCAGGATACATCCCGAAGAGCTTTGCAGGATTCGTACTTGTGAGGGCTACGAGTTGACTAACTGACAATCCGCGTTTTCCAACACCCTCGGTGTACATCAGGGGTATCATGGTCTCAACACCAGGCATTCCAAATGGAATTTTCCTGAAATCCCCCTTCCACGCGGCTTTTTGCTCAGTATTGAATGTACAAGTATCAGTCGCGATTACTTGCACATCACCATTCAGTAACCCTTTCCAAAGGCGTTCACTGTCATGGGGTTTCTTGACCTGTGGACATGTAGCATATAGATGTCCATTCTCGCCCTTGAAGACCTCATCATCAAGCAGAAGATACTGTGGGCAGGTCTCAGCATACACTCTCACACCGCGTTCCTTGGCAGAATGAACCGCTTCGGCTCCTCCACCTGTGGACATATGAACTATGTACAATTGTCCACCAGTTACTTCAGCCCATTTGATGGCTCGGATAATTGCCTCTTCCTCAGTATAACCGGGACGAGAAAGAGTATGCGCATATGCGCCCCATTTCTCTTTCTCTTGGGCGTACCTATCAATCAGCATGTCCAAGACGAACACGCTCTCTGCATGCACTCCAATATGCCCTCCATGCTTGGCGGTTTCTTCTAGAGCACTAAACAGCATTGCATCGTCAGCCATCCACCCCTCATTCTTGTAGATCATGAACATCTTGAAAGTTGGAATGCCGTAGTCGATTACTTGTTTGATCTCGGCCTGTGTTTCATCATTCCAATCTGTTATTGCAGCATGCAGCCCGTAATCAATGCAGACCTTTGAATCTGCTTCAGCTCTTCGTGCCTCAACAGCGGCCATGATCGGGTCTCCCTTTGACTGAATCGCAAAGTCAAGTACCGTAGTGACTCCCCCACATGCTGCCGCTTTCGTGCCATTTTCAAAGTCATCAGCGGATACAGAACCGGAGAACGGAAGCTGAAGATGAACATGAACATCAATTCCACCAGGCATCACTAGTTTTCCAGAGGCATCTATCACCTCTTCTGCAGCACCAGCAGGCAAGCTCCTCGAAATCACAACGATTTTTTCATTCATTATGCCGATGTCAGCCTTGTACGAACCTGACTCGGTAACGATTTGGCCCTTCTTGATTATGAGATCATACTCGGTCATTTTGAGACCTCCTTCTTCAGCTAGACGATTCGGCATAAATGATTTGGGAAAGACGGGTCAAGCGCTGAATATGCCATCCTCATTGCCCGGGCAACCCTAATGTCAACGACAGGAAAACGTCTATTAGATATGGAGCTTATACCACACACTCTATTCTCTTACGGAGAGAGCTTGATGAGAAACGTGCGAATAGGCTTGGTACAGGCGAAGTGGGAAGGCGATGTTGACTCTGAAGAGTCGATTGAAGAGAACATAGAAAGAATGGTTCGTAAACACGAAGGATTTGCCATGATGGCAGAACAACAGAAAGTGCAGGTTCTGTGTTTTCAAGAGCTCTTCTATGGTCCATACTTTTGTGCTGAGCAAGACCGACGATGGTACAAGTATGCAGAACCCATTCCAGGTCCACTCACGGAGCGAATGAGCAAATTGGCACAGAAGCACAAGCTCGTTCTAATAGTCCCAATGTATGAAGAAGAGGACGTTGGTATCTATTACAATACCGCCGTTATCTTTGACAATGATGGTACTATGCTTGGAATCTATCGTAAGAATCACATACCCCAGCTCGACCCTGGTTTCTGGGAAAAGTTCTACTTCCGTCCCGGAAATCTTGGTTATCCAGTTTTCGAGACCGCAGTTGGTAATGTGGGCATCTATATCTGCTACGACCGCCATTTTCCAGAAGGTGCACGAGCACTAGGTTTGAATGGAGCAGAGATTGTATTCAACCCGTCAGCTACTGTTGCAGGTCTCTCCGAACATCTCTGGACTCTTGAGCAACCAGCCCATGCTGTCGCAAACGGATACTTCATAGCCGCCATCAATCGTGTTGGCGAGGAACCTTGGAAGACCGGCGTATTCTATGGGAGTTCCTACGTGGCAGATCCAAGGGGTAAGATCGTTACCCAAGGGTCACGTGATAATGAAGAGCTTGTTGTCGCGGACATTGATCTCGATTTGATTCGCGAGGTTCGCGATACATGGCAGTTCTATCGCGACCGACGGCCCGAGTCCTACGAAGATCTGGTTGATCTCTAGATGGCAGTCACAGACTTTTCTCTGCTTTAGAGAGAGCCTTATCCAAAATGATGCAAGCCTCGTCTATTTGCTCTCCAGTAAGCTCTAGCGGTGGCTGTATCCTGACAACATTTCCGTCGAATCCACCCTTGCCAATCAGTAGTCCCTCTTCTCTGCAGATTTCCATGACCTTGAGCATCTCTTGAGTTGCTGGTTCCTTTGAATCCTGATCGCGCACAAGTTCTACACCAATCATCATTCCCTGACCGCGAACATCACCGACAATCTTGTGTTTGGCCTTCATCTCATCCAACTGTGTCTTCAATTGACTACCCATTTGAGACGCCTTTGATAGATAGTTGTTATCTTGAATAATCTCAATGACAGATAGGGCGACCGCACATGAAAGCGGGTTACCACCAAAGGTCGCAAAACTATCAGTACCTGTGTAGTCCTCTGCAATCTCAGGCCGGGTCATGAAACCCCCTATTGGAATGCCGCCACCAAATCCCTTGGCCATGATGACGATATCAGGTTCAACTCCCGAGTGCTGAATGCCCCACCACTTTTCTCCGGTTCGACCAAAGCCTGTCTGCACCTCGTCTGATATGAACAGTCCATCGAATTCTTTCACAATCTCATGAACGATTCTGAAGTACTCCTGTGGTGGTTGGATTATTCCCCCTACACCTTGGATTGGCTCGATTATGAATGCAGCAATTGCCCTATTGGTTTCGGTACGGATGACTTCTCTTAGATATCGAGCACACTCATAGTCACAGTCGGGATATTCCTTTCCGAACTGACAGCGGTAACAATAGGCATTTGGAGTAAATCGTACTCCAGAGGGATGTGCCTCAGGTATGGTGCGCCATCCTGAAGTGGAGAGTTCACGTGCCAATGTGGTTCGTCCATGATAGGCATGATGACAGGCGACAATGTAGGGACTCTTTGTGAACTTTCGAGCCATGAACAACGCGGCTTCGATGGCCTCTGAACCACTGCTAACGATGAAAGACTGCGAAAGACCAGAAGGGGCAATCTCAGCCAGTTTACGTACTAGCAAGGCGTATGGTATTGTCGCATAGAGAGAGCTAGTATACACAAGTCGCTCAGCCTGCCACTTGAGCGTGGCAACGAATTTTGGATGGGCGTAACCTGTTATCGTTGTACAAATGCCTGCGAAGAGGTCTATGTACTGCTTTCCAGCATGATCTTCGAGTTTGGCGCCATCACCCCGAACAAACAATACGGGGTCTTCATAGTAATGCCCAACAGCAGGAGCAAGGTGCTGTTTCTCAATCTCAAGTATCTCTTTGTCTGTGTACGCTTTTCGAAGGTCTTTTGGAACAAGCTCGTCAGTCATTTGTTTCACCAACATACTTTGGGTGCCTTTCGTTATATGAAAACGAGTCTAAAGACTTTGTCAGTCATCACAACGTACAGATAACAGGACTGTTGTTGAATATGGAACCTGCACGACACATGCGGGTCGCTACGACCTATTGAAAGACATCATATTCTTGAGCAAGGCGGTTGTTTCCTTTTGGTATGCTGCCCTAGCCACGCTCTTACACGAATCTCGGCACCGGCAGCAGAGGTGGAAAACCATCTTCTCATATACTGCCTTTGCTATGTTAGGAATTGGTTCATGGGCCTATAGTATGTATTTCTCAATCGTCAGAGATGTTCTCCCTTTCTTAATCATTCCATCACTAAGTGCTCTGCTTTTGGTCTATATGCACCTCTTCTTCTCATGAATAACTATTCTTGATTTCACGCAAGATTCCTAAAGACTTCAAGGACTCTTTCTCTCCTGGAACGTATTGGGGAAAAGAGTGGTAGCTTGTAACCAAGACACTGAATGTACAGCGTACTAACTTGAGTACCGACGCGCTTATGAGCAGCAGTCCTGATTATGTACCGTTTCCGTGTCTGGGGTGTGCGGTGTATACGAGCACTACGAGCCATCCGAGCGCGTGTTCGTGGACAGAGAAGAGTATCTCGAATGGATGGCTAATGCAATGGAGCGCTGCAAGGAGCGGAGCGTTGTTCTTCATCATCGAGGAATTAGAGGGATAGGAAAGAGCTCACTCCTCGACCACTGGAAGAGTACGATTGATGAAACCATCCATCTTGACTGTGAACGGCACACTGAGTTATATGACTGTTTGAATGTCATTGCTAAGGGAGCTATCCATCTCGGTGTAAATCTGCGGCGTTTCGACGTTCTCTGGCAGATTCGACAGCGGTTTGTCGAGGGAGTAGAGCCCGTCAAGGAAAAGGGCCGAGAGTGGGCGAAGGATTCAGTGTGTCTAGGCTCCCGTATCGGCGGTGTCGTTGAATAGGACGATTCGGTAGCGTGCCTTGTTCTCCTTAACCTTCCGAATCGCTTCGTTTACCTCCGTCATGGGCATCAACTCCACCTTGGGCATGATGCCGTGCGCCTGTGCGAACGAGAGCATCTCCCGCATTGTGGCCCGATTGCCGAGGAAGGA